>JASLXW010000367.1:333-4315 GCA_030740135.1 Nitrospinota bacterium | reverse complement strand
GGACCTCCTCTCTCTTGGCCCCTGGAACTCTACTCCCTACCCAAGGAGATGTCTCACATCTATCTGAACCTATACAGGCGGGGCGAGGTGAATCCTTTTAACGAGGCGTCATTGAACCGAGCGGGTGCGCATGGGGAGGTATGGTAAAATGCACCCTGGATTCAGGATTTTCAGGGATTTTGAAGTCCGTCCACATCCATCAAAGACAAGATCGCCATGGATCATCCAGGGTCTGGCTTCTTAATCGAGTCGGCGGGCCGTGTTTCCGGAATTCACCGGACCTTGCGACGATCTCTCTCCCGGCTGATCCCCCTGTTCGGAGTTCTCTTTTTTCTTGGAGTCGGATTTGCCGCCGGACCCCTTGAACCCGGGCGATACTCGAGCCGGCTCGGCAAGGCTGAGCTCATCCGGCAAGGGAATTTGTTTCAACTCAACATTCAAACCGCTGAAGGTCTTTACCGGGTGGTGGGCAAGCAACAAAACGGCGGGATCCAGTGCATGCTCGTTACACCGGCTGGAGGACAGCTTCCTTGCACGGCGACGGCAGGGGCCGGCCGGTTGGACATTCGTGTGCAGGGACAGAGATACCGCTTCACGAGAGTGACCCGGCAACCGGGGGCCTCCGCCGGTTCCGGCTCCCCCGGGACCGGGACAGGCGCGCCACATGCGCAAGGAGAGATCGGCGACCCCTCGTGGGGCTTCCGGTTTACTCCGCCCAAGGGGTGGAGTGCGCGGAAGACCCCGGCTGGGTTCCTGCTCGGGCATGATTCAATCAAAGGGTTTGTTCTGGTGTCGCCCCACGAAATGAACAGTCTCGACGAAATCCGGGCGGAAGCCCGGAAAGGCTTGGTTTACGAGCAGACCACCCGGATGGCGCTTGCCGGCCCCCTTCAGACCCTCGGACAGAATATGCTGGGGGCGGAATTCAAGGGAATCTTTCAAGGGACGCCCGCGCGGGCGCGGATTGATCGGCGTGCTTTCCCCTTACGGCGGCGGGGTCATGGTCCAGGCCGCCGTCGAGGTGGCCGGTTACAACTCGACCTACGCCGCGCTTACGGAAGAAATCGCCAAGGGTGTCAAGTTTTCAAGGCGCGTCGCGCCGCCCATTGTGAAACAACTGGAGAACCATATCCGGGGCAAGCTGCTGACGTATCTGTCGAGCTACTCTTCGAGCGGGTCCTCATCTGGCGGGTACTCGACGGGCGGAGGCTTCAGCACCAAGACCGAAATTTTTCTCTGCACGAATGGACAATTCAGTTATCGCGGCCGGGACAGCATGTCGTTCGACACCGGCGGCGGATTTGGAGGGTCGCACAGTCGCAACAATGCGCTCGGGACTTGGCGGGTGAACGCCTATCAGGGCCAGCCTGTATTGGAGCTGCGCCATCGAAACGGCGCCAAACAGGGATTTCGCTTGAGCTGTCGAAACCGAAAGACCTATTTGGACGGCAAGCGCTATTTCGTCACACCGAACTCGTTATGTCCGTAGTCGCCGGGCCACGGAAACCCGCCTGGAAAGCCCACCTGGACCCTCCGGGCCATTCGTTCTCCCTCGGGGATCCTTACGAAATCCGCACCCAACCAAGGTTGCGGGCCTTGCAAAGCACCCCGGCGCATGCATTGGCCCCTCGACCATGGCATGAAAATCGGGTCTGAATCAGCGCACACCCGGATTGGACCTTCACCCGCGAACGACGGCCTCGGGAGGCTCAATGATTGACAGAAAAACCGTCCAGCGACTTAGGCGTCAAATACCCATGATGGAGCGCCACGTCTACATGAACTGGGGCCACAGCGGCCCCTCTCCCCGGCCTGTTCTCAAAGCGGTGCAAGAGGTCCTGGAGCGCGAGAGCCGCCTGGGTCCTTCCCATCCGGACGTCCGGGAGCGCCGCGACGTTCTCTTCGCCCAAGCCCGGCGGGTTCTGGGCCGCATCATCGGAGCCCGGGCCGATGAGATCACCCTCACGGACAACGCCACAACGGGCGTTAACCTCATCGCTTGTTCGCTGAGATGGAAAAGGAATGATGAGGTCATCATCTCCAACGCGGAACATCCGGGAGGATATCTGCCCTGGTTTGTCCTCCGCGATCAGGAGGGCGTCAAGGTCCATCAGGTCCCCATCGATGGCGATGACGGCCGGTTTCTCGAAGCCCTGAAAAAGAAGATCAATCGGAGAACCCGGCTCATTTGCATCAGCCATGTCGCATGGCTTTCCGGGTACCGATATCCGTTGCGGGAGGTGGCGGAGCTCGCCAAGGGCCGGGGGATCTATTTGATGGTCGATGGCGCCCAAGCCGCCGGAGCGATCAAGATCGACGTCCGAAATCTCGGTTGCGATTTTTACACACTCCCGGGTCAGAAGTGGCTCCTGGGACCCCAGGGGACCGGCGCCCTGTTCGTCCGCGGGAACCTCCGGGGGACGCTGATTCTTCCCGGCGCAGGTTACGAAACAGCGGGTGAGAAAGACCTTGCCTCCGCCACGTATCTACCCTATCCCGACGGGCGACGCTTCGAGCTGGCCACGAAAAGCACGGCGCTCTTCGCCGGCTTGGCCGCGGGGGCTGAAAACGCTCTGCGTCTGGGGCCGGCCTCGATCGAGCGGCGAATCCTGGACTTGGCCGGCCGTCTTTTGGACCGGATCGAGGACATCTCCGGCATCGAGCTCCTCAGCTACCGGCCGACAGGTCGAGGGAAGGCCCATTCGGGACTCGTCTCTGTCCGCATCCCCGGAATTCCGGCGGCGGCGGTTGTCGATGAGCTCATCCGCCGGGAACGGGTTCTGGTTCGTGAAGTCCCGGCTTATCCCCCCGGGGTGAGAATCTCGCTCCACTATCTGAATCTCGCGGAGGAAGTCGATCGGGTTGCGGAGGTTCTCGAGCGGCTGTGCGCCCGCGTGGCTCGAACCCGGCGGAAAGACCACGTGCGCCGACGCTGACCCATTTCGGCTGAATTCAAAAAAAATTTGCTGTTCTTATCTATATTTTGCCGGGATTTCTTGACCTGAGGATAGGGGGGAATTATCTAGGGACAAGATTCCCTGAATTCGATCTCAAACCTTCTCGACACAAGACCATGCCCGAAACCTGGCGCAAAGCCGAAATCAGAATCCTTCAGTGCTTTGAGCGCTTCGGGCTCGAGCCGAAACGGATCTTCCTGTTCTGGAGCGTTGCGATCGGGGCCGTTTGCGGCCTGGTCGCCGTCAGTTTCCACCTCCTCATCCAGAAGGTTACGGCCCTGTTTTTCGGCGCGCCTGATTTTGTCGCCTCCAACGCCGGATGGCTGCGCTTTCTCTGGGTCCCCGGCGCGGGGGCCTTGGTGGCGGGAATCTTTCTTCAATACTGGGTCCCCGAAGCCCGCGGCAGCGGAATCCCGCAGGCGAAAATGACCTACTTTGCGAGGAGCGGCGTCATCCCTTTCCGGGTGACGATCGGGAAATTTTTTCTGAGCGCCCTCAGCATCGGGACGGGCGGGTCCATCGGGCGGGAAGGGCCGACCGTTCAAATCTGCGCGGGCGTAGCTTCGGCCATCGGACGGGCCATCTCCCTGACGAGGGATCAGGTCAAGACCCTCTTGCCCGTCGGCGCGGCCGCGGGACTTGCCGCGGCCTTCAACACGCCCATCGCGGCCGTGACCTTCACCCTGGAAGAGCTGGTGGGCGACCTGAACGCCCGGGTGCTGGGCTCCATTGTCCTGGCTTCCGTGTCGGCGGCCGTGGTCGAGCGGGCCATCCTGGGAAATGAGCCCGTGTTCAACGTGCCCGCTTATCGTCTCCAGCATCCCGTGGAATTCGTCTTTTATGGGATCCTCGGCGTTGTGGCGGGAATCGTGTCGGTGGCTTTTATTCGCGGGCTTCTACGGCTTCGGGCTCGCTGCCACGTCCACAAGGGGGCGAAGGCCGTCATGATCACGGGGCTGGGCGGCCTGGCCATCGGCCTCATTGCGACGTTCCGGCCCGAGATCATGGGCGTGGGCTACACCACC
>JASLXW010000367.1:0-323 GCA_030740135.1 Nitrospinota bacterium | reverse complement strand
GATCGTTGGGGGGGGTGGCGCACACGCTCTTCCCTTCAGTCAGCGCCGGGTACGGGGCGTATGCGTTGGTGGGGATGGGGGCGGTTTTTGCGGGCGTGATTCGCACGCCCATGACTTCGGTCCTCATCATCTTCGAGATGACGCAGGACTACCAGATCATCCTTCCGCTCATGGTGGCGAACCTGATCAGCCTCCGGGTCTCCAACTGGCTGCAACGCAAGGGCACGTACGAAAGCCTCTCGCTCCAGGAGGGGATCCACCTGCCCACGCACCAGACGCGCCACATCCTGGAGAACATCCATGTCGAGGACGCCATGGTTCGG
>JASLXW010000366.1 GCA_030740135.1 Nitrospinota bacterium | reverse complement strand
GCCCGGTGACCGGCGAATTCGGCGGGACCCCCATCCCCTTTGGACGCATCCCGATGAACAAGAACCGGCAGGACAAGCTTCGCGCCCTTCCCTCCGTGGACGAGGTGCTCCAGGCCCTCCGTCGGATATCCCCGAACGGTTTCCCGGCCGAAGCCGCAACGGATTGCGTCCGGGAAACCCTGGCCCGCATGCGCCGTCAAATTCTGGAGACGGACGACACCGCGGACGCCCTGGACATCACGACGGACGCCGTCGCCCGCCACGCCCTCCTCGCGCTGGATCGGGCCCTCGCCCCCGGGATCCGAAGCGTGGTCAACGCCACCGGCGTCATCCTTCACACCAACCTCGGCCGCGCCCCCCTGGGCCGGGAGATCCTCGACGAGGTCGCGGGCGTCGCCTCCGGGTACCTCAATCTCGAATACGACCTGGCGGACGGTGGGCGCGGAAGACGAGAGGCCCCCGTCGAGGGGCTGCTCCAGCGGCTCATCGGCGCGGAGGCCGCGGGCGTCGCCAACAACAACGCCGCCGCCGTCCTCCTCTGTCTCTCCGCCCTGGCGGCCGGAAAAGAAGTCGTCCTCTCCCGGGGGGAGCTGGTCGAGATCGGCGGGGGATTCCGAATCCCCGAGGTCCTGCGACAGAGCGGCGCCTTGCTTCGCGAGGTCGGGACGACGAACAAGACCCGCCTCGAGGACTACGCCGGCGCCGTCGGCGAAAACACGGCCCTGCTCCTGAAGGTGCACACCAGCAACTACCGGATTCTCGGCTTCACCGAGGAGGTCTCCCTCCCGGACCTGGTCCGCCTGGGCCGGGAGCGAAACGTGCCGGTCATGGTGGACTTGGGCAGCGGCTGTCTCATCGACCTTCGACGCCACCGGATGACCCCCGAGCCGACGCCGGCGGACCTCCTGGCCCAGGGCGCCGATCTCGTCGCCTTCAGCGGGGACAAGCTCCTCGGCGGCCCCCAGGCGGGCCTGTTCGCCGGCCGGCGCGAGATGGTCGTGCGGGCGCGCCGCCACCCGCTGATGCGCGCCCTCCGGCTCGACAAGCTCTCCCTGGCCATCCTGGAACGAACGCTCCTGGCCCACCTCGACCCGGACTCCCTGCCCGAAAAGGTCCCCGCCGTCCGGTTGCTGCTGGCGGCGGAGACCGAGGTGCGCGGGCGGGCGGAAGGGCTCCTGTCCCGCCTTTCCGACCCGGCCCGAGACCGGCTGCGTCCCGAGGTGATTGCCGGCGCCTCCCGGGCGGGCGGGGGGACGCTGCCGACGGAAGAGATCCCCACCGCCTTGATCCGCCTTCCCCGGAACGCGCCCCGCGGCCTGAGTCCCGAAGAGATGGAAGAGCGGCTCCGGACGGGTGAGCCGCCCATCATCGGCCGGATTCAGGACGACGCGCTCCTGCTGGATCTTCGGACCGTCTTCCCGGACGAAGAGGCCCACGTCCAAACCGCCCTCGAGGCCCTGGCGCGAGAACCCGCCCCTTGAAGGCGCCGCCCGCCCGGGACCGTCCGTACGACGGAGAGTCCATTGAAGCAAGTCGTCCTCGGAACTGCCGGCCACATCGACCACGGAAAGACCGCCCTCGTCAAGGCCCTCACCGGCGTGGACACCGACCGGTTGAAGGAGGAGAAGGAGCGCGGCATCACCATCGACCTCGGCTTCGCGTCCCTGGAGCTGCCGGGCGACATCCGGGTCGGCGTGGTCGATGTCCCCGGCCACGAGCGCTTCGTCCGCAACATGCTGGCCGGCGCCGGGGGGATAGACCTGGTGATGCTGGTCATCGCGGCCGATGAAGGCGTGATGCCCCAAACCCGAGAACACCTCGCCATCTGCCGGCTCCTGGAAATCCAGGACGGGATCGTCGCCCTCACCAAAAAGGACTTGGTCGATCCGGAATGGCTGGAGCTCGTCACCGACGATGTACGGGAGTTCCTGGGCGGGACCTTCCTGGAGGGAAAACCGATCATCCCGGTTTCCTCCCGGACGGGTGAAGGGCTGGAGGAGATCCGCGCGGCCCTGACCGACCGCGCCGCGAACGTGTCGAACAAAAACGCGGACGGTCCGTTGCGTCTGCCCATCGACCGGATTTTCACGATGCGGGGATTCGGCGTGGTCGTCACCGGGACCCTGTTCTCCGGCCGCGTCCACCTCGAGGAGCGCGTCTCCCTTCAGCCCAAGAACGTCACGGCCCGCGTTCGAGGGCTCCAGGTCCACGGCGAAAACCTGCAACAGGCCACGGCCGGGCAGCGGACGGCCGTCAATCTTCAGGGCCTGGAAAAGGAAACCCTCGAACGGGGCGATGTCCTGGCCGCGCCCGACAGCCTGAAACCTTCCTACATGCTGGACGCCATCCTCCACCACCTGGCCGACGCCCCGCGGCCCCTCAAGAACCGGGACCGGATCCGCCTCCACCAGGGCACCGTCGAGGCCATCGGGCGCGTGGCCCTCATCGGGACCGACGCCCTTCCGCCCGGAGAGGAGGGGTTCGTCCAGTTCCGTCTGGAACGGCCCGTCGTGGTGCGGCCGGGCGACCGATACGTCATCCGCTCCTACTCGCCCGTCGCCACCATCAGCGGAGGGAAGATCCTCGACAGCCATCCCCCGAAACACCGCCGCCTTCGCCCGGAGACAAAGCGCCGGTTCGAGACGCTGGCCGAAGCGGAAGACCGGGCCCGGGCCGCTCTGTTCCTGAAGGAGGCCGGTGGCAAGGGCCTCGCCTTTCCCGAGCTCTTCCCGCGCACCTCCGCCGGCCGCAAGGATCTCCTGAAAATCCTCGAGGCCTTCCACCGCGACGGCACGGCCCAATGGGTCGACGCCCAGGCGGGCTGGGCCGTTCACCATGAGGCCCTGGAAGGGTTGGAGTCCGAGATCAAGACGCTCCTGGAACAGTTCCACCGGGAGAATCCCCTTCGTCCCGGGATTTCCAAGGAAGAGCTGCGAAGCCGATTCCCCGGCCTGCCGGAGAAGGTGTTCGGCGTCTTGCTCAGGCGGATGGAGGGGGGGGAGGTCGCGGCCGAGGGCGACGCGGTCAGGCTCGCAACCCACAAGGTGAGCTTGGGGGCCGGCCAGAGCAAGCTCCGCGAGAAGATCGATCAGTCCTACCGGGAATCCGGCTATCAACCGCCCCGGATCGGCGAGGTGTGCGACGCGCTCGGGATATCCCGCAAGCAGGACCGCGAGATCGTTCAGGTCCTGGTGGGCGAAGGCGTCCTGGTCCGGGTCCAGGACGATCTCCTCTATCACCGGGAAAGCATCGAGAAGATCAAGAAGACCCTCGCCGGCCATCTGAACGAAAAGGGCGAGATCTCGGCCTCGGGATTCCGGGACCTGCTCGGGATTACGCGCAAGCACGCGATCCCGCTGCTGGAACACCTGGACTCGACCCGGTTCACGATGCGCGTCGGCGACAACCGCGTCCTGCGGAAATAGAACGACAAAGTCCTGGGGGGACATTTTGAAAACCGCCCCCTGGGATTTTGACTCTCAGATCGCCGTTCCGACTTTGGAGGAATCCATCGTCTTTTGGACCGGTCGGGAGGGGTCATCGGCCGTGACCATCTCGGCCAGGACCTCATCGACCGAGTCGGCGTCCAGCCATGTGGCCTTGTACTCCACCTTCCCCTCCTTGTTGACGATGTAGACGAAGTTCGGCAGGTTCCCGAGCTTTAGGTGGCTCGCCTCGTCCATCCCGTCCACGAGAACGGGAAGCGTCAGGGCCTTGACCCTCGTCAACTCGCGGGCGCATTCCATCTTGTGCCCGTAGCTTTCGTGTTTCCGGTTCGGTTTGAAGCCCGTTTCACCGGGGTGAGGCTCCCGGACGTAGAGCGTGAAAAACGCCACGTCCCGATCGGCGTACTTCTCTTTCAGCTCCTCCATGAGCGGCAACTGCCGCCGGAAGGGCGGTCACGTGATGGCGCCGGTGAAAAGGACGAAATGCTTCTTGCCGCGCAGGTCGGCGGTGCGGACGCGCGCGCCGTCGGTGGTCTCGAGCGCAACGCCGGGAAATTCGGCGCCCGGCGGAAAGAGGGAGGGGAACTTTTCATAGAACCCCTTCACCCGCTTGCTGGTGATGAGCCTCAGCGTCTTGAATTTATTAAGGTAGCGCCAGGACCACAGACCCATCAGCGGGCCCGGCGGTCTGGGCAGCATGTGGTTTCGGTCGACCATCAATGCCTCTTTCGATGAATCAGGGCCATCACGGAAAAGGCGGCGGGACTTTTCGGCCAGACAGCCCGGCGGAACTGCCCCCCCCCCCCCCGGCCCGCCGGCCGGGGGCCGGGGGGTTTTTACAGGCGCGGGGGGGCGGGGCCGGCCGGATTGGGCGGGGGGT
>JASLXW010000365.1:4056-4337 GCA_030740135.1 Nitrospinota bacterium | reverse complement strand
CTCGGAGGCGATGGGAAACCCGGCCTCAATGACGTCCACCCCGAGCGCATCGAGTTGAAGAGCGAGCTCGAGCTTCTCATGGAGATCCATGCTGGCGCCCGGTGACTGCTCTCCGTCTCGAAGGGTGGTGTCAAAGATGTAGACCTGTTCAGCCATAACCTCCTCCTGGGTCGGGCGTTATCGTCCTTTGACGCCGGCGGACGGTCCAAGCGTCCGCTCGGCCGCGGCCTTCCCCATCTTCACGGGCCGGGCCGGAAAACCGAATCACGCCATTCTACAAC
>JASLXW010000365.1:0-4046 GCA_030740135.1 Nitrospinota bacterium | reverse complement strand
CGGCGCGGCCCCTTTGTGGCCTTTTTGATTCGCAAATGATACAGATGACACGGGTCCCGAAAATGGCCATAACCGACGCCCGCCGGTCTTCGTCCCACGCGGGAAGTCAACCGGCCGTCACACGCCCGTTCGAAACAGGACCATTGAAGTTGACCCGAACGCGGCGTCATCCATTGAAAAGCCGATAGAAGCGCGTTCCGCATGCGCCTTGACACATTTCGCCAATGGTGAAATTATCCTCAGTTACGGCAAATCGAAATATTTCCCACCTTGTAAGGATCCTCCCGGGGACCGTCGGCGGGTCACACCGCCCTCATTCTGAGGAAATGTGCATGAAGACCCCCCAGGTTCCCCCGGCGGTTTCGGTCCCGGAGCCGGGGGCGCCCTCGACCATCCACCCCCTTCTCCGGCCCCGGTCGGTGGCCCTGGTGGGCGCCTCCGCGGATGCGGCGAAGATCTCCGGAAAGCCACTGAACAACCTGCGCCTGCACGGTTTCCCGGGCGAAATCTTCGCCGTGAACCCGAAGTACAAGGACCTGAACGGGACGCCCTGTTTTTCCAGCGTCCTCGATCTCCCGGAGGGTATCGATTGCGCCCTGATCCTCCTCCCGGCGGACAAAGTCCTCCCGGCGCTGGAAGGTCTCTGCCGGCGCGGCGCGAAATCGGCCATTGTCATGAGCGGCGGCTTCGCTGAAGGGGGAGAAGCGGGCCGCGCGCTCCAGGATCGGATGATCGCCCTCGGCCGCAAGCATGGGATGCGCATCCTGGGGCCGAACACCCTGGGCGCGGTCAATTTCCACGGACGGGCCGCGCTCTCATTCTCCTTGTCGTTCGAGGCGGGGGACCTGTCGCCCGGCGCCTTGGGATTCGTCTCGCAGAGCGGAGCCATGATGGCCGCCCTGGCGAACCGGGCGGCCGACCGCGGCCTGGGTCTTTCCTACAGCGTGGCGACCGGGAACGAAGCGGACCTGGACACGGCCGATTTCCTGAAATATTTCGCCGAGGACGAATCCACCCGGGTCGTCATGGCCCTGGTGGAAGGGATCAAGGACGGCACGAAGTTTCTCCATGCGTTGGAGGCCCTGCGGCGGGCGGCCAAACCCGTGGTCCTGCTCAAAGTCGGTAAATCCGAAGAGGGCCGAAGGGTGGCCCTGGCGCACACCGGAAAGATGGCCGGATCGGCGCGCGTCTTCGACGCCGCCTGCCGAAAGACCGGGGCGGTTCAGGCGAATGACCCGGAAGAGCTTCTGGACGCCGCGGAGGTCCTCCTGAAGGAGCGGTTTCCACGGAAACGCACGCTCGGGATCATCACCACATCGGGGGGGGCCGCCGCCCTCCTGGCGGACGCGGCCGAGGGAAGCAGGATCTCCCTCCCCCCCCCCTCCCCGGAAACCGTCGCGCGGCTCACCCCGCTCCTGCCTCCGTTCGCCCGGCAGACCCTCAATCCCGTCGACCTGACGGGGCAGCATCTCTCCCAGCCCGAGATTTTCAACCGGTCCGTCGAGGAATTCCTGAACGATGACGCGTTCGGCGCGGTCGCGGTCGTCATGGTCCCCGGCGCCGGACAGGTCGCCCGGGAGCGCGCGGAGACCCTGGCCGAGCTGGCCCGGAATTCCCCCAAATCCGTGCTGACCTGCTGGATTGGCGGCGAGCTCTCCTCACCGGGCCGCGAGGCGTGCAGGGCGAACGGCATCCCCGTCCTGGACTCTCCCCGGGGCCTGGCGGGCGCCCTTTCCCGCCTGGCGGATTACGCGGAGGGAGGCAGACATCTCGTGCCCGAAGCCGAGTCTCCGCCGGAGGACATTCGCATCGCCGCCGAGGCGGCGCCCGCGGGGGACGGACCCACGCTGACCGAGCATGAGAGCGAGCGTTGGCTCGCGTCGTGCGGAATCCCTGTTCTTGAAGGCGAGCTGGCGTCGACCGCCGATGAGGCCCTGGCCTCGGCGCAACGCCTCGGATTCCCCGTCGCCATGAAGGCCCTTTCGCCGGACATCCCTCACAAGAACATGGCGGGACTCGTCCGGTTGAACGTCGAGGACGAGCGGGGCGTCCTGGAGGCCTTTTCGGCCCTGAGCGATTCGCTGGACCGGACGCCGGCGGCCCGCAACGCGGGGATTCTGATCGAGCCCATGGCCCGGGACGGCGTGGACCTGTTGATCGGAGCGCACGACGACCCCACGTTCGGCCCGGTGGTCGTCTTCGGCTGGGGAGGCGTCCACACGGAGATCCTCGATGAGGTCTCCTTGAGGCTCGCGCCGGTCTCCCCCGAGGAAGCCGCGGAGATGCTCGGCGAGGTGCGGGGATTTCCGGCCCTGGCGGAGGAGGACTTGGGGGGGCCGGTGGACTGGGGGCCTTTGCGGGACGTTCTGGTGCGCGTCGGCTATCTGGCGGCCCTGGCGGGTGATAAAGTCGAGAGCATCGACGTCAACCCCGTCCGGGTGATGGCGCGGAGCGGAGAGTGTTTCGCCCTCGATGCCTCGGTGGTCTTAAAATAACTTGAACACGCATGCAGGCCCGGCAAGGCGCCCGACTCATCGTTTCATTGAAAGAACCGGCCGTCCATTCAGGTCGGCCGGGCATCTTGCCCGCCACTCCTTGAGGCCCGTCAAAAGGACAAACATGACCGCCGTCTTGGCAGACGAGCTGAAGCTGCTTCGGGACACCGTCCGAACGTTCGTCACGCGGGAGCTTCAGCCCATCGAGCGGGTCGTGGACGAGCGGGACGAAATTCCCCCCGAAGATTACGCGCGCCTGCGCAAAAAGGCCGCCGAGATGGGCCTGCTCGGTCTCGCCTACCCCGTCGCCTACGGCGGAAGCGGTCTCGGCGTGCTCGCCCAGTGCGTGGTCCGGGAAGAGTTCGGAAAATCGAGCGACGCCCTCCGGATCGCCTGCACACAGGGGTCGAACAAAATGCTCCTGGCCGGGACCGAAGAGCAAAAAGCGCGCTATCTCGCCCCGGCCATCCGGGGCGAGCGCCTGATGGCCTTCGCCATCACCGAGCCCGACGCCGGGTCGGACGCGGCCTCCATCCGGACCCGCGCCGAAGCGGAGGACGGGGGGTTCATCCTCAACGGCCGCAAACAGTTCGTCACGAACGGACCCATCGCCGACGCCGTTATCGTGTTCGCCGTGACGGACCCCGAGAAACGCGCGCGGGGGGGAATCACGGCCTTCATCGTCGATCGCGGGACGCCGGGCTTTTCCGTTGGACAGGTCCACAAGAAGCTGGGCTGGCGGGGATCGCCCACCAGCGAGCTGGTATTCGATCAGTGCCGAGTCCCCAACGAGCGGATCCTCGGAGAAATGGGACAGGGATTTTCGATCCTGATGCGCTTCCTGGACGAGCAGCGTCTCGCCGTCGGGGCGGGGTGCGTGGGGACGGCGGACCGATTGATCGCGCTGGCGCGGGACTACGCCCGGGAACGACAGACCTTTGGAAAACCCATCGCGGACCGCCAGGCCATCCAGTTCATGCTGGCCGACTCGGCGATGGAGATCCACGCCGGCCGGTTGATGGTCTACGACGGCGCCCGGAGGATGGACGGGGGCGAGCGCGTCACCCGCGAAGCGGCCATCGCCAAGGTGTTCTGCTCGGAAATGGCGGGACGCGTCGCGGACCGCACCCTCCAGATCTTCGGCGGAATGGGCTATATGAAAGAGATGCCGGTCGAGCTGATGTACCGGGACCTGCGCAACCACCGCATCGCCGAGGGAACTTCGGAGATCCTGCGCCTGGTGATTGCGCGGGACGTGCTGAAGTCATAGGGTGGGGAAAGGATAAGGAGCATTCCCTTGATTCGAGGCGAAATGACACCGACAGCGACTTTGCGAAGCTCAAGGAAGTATTTTGGCTGCCGGCCATCCACTTGTCATTCCGAACAAAGTGAGGAATCTCGCCTCGAGAGACATCAAAGGCCCCCGTTCAAAGGAGAGGCGTTGGTATGCGGACATACCACGTCTACATCATGACCAACCCGTCAGGGACCCTCTATACCGGCGTCACCAACGACCTGAAGCGGCGGACCTGGGAGCATAAGCAAGAACTC
>JASLXW010000364.1 GCA_030740135.1 Nitrospinota bacterium | reverse complement strand
GTTTGCGTAACCATCGGCGTAGCGATACTCAAGCGGCAGCATCTCTAAAGGGGGTGTCAAGAGGGGGAAGATCCCCCTCTGCCGCGCGCGTTTTTTTCGTGGGGTAGGTTTCCAACCTGCCATCAGCGAACAAAGTTCGCCCTCGCGATTTACCGTGGCCGCGGATGGAGAGATTGCGGCACGGATTTCGACCATGTGAGAGGAATCGTCGATCGTTGGGAGCCTGGACTCCTCATTGAGCTCCGGGCACGACGGCTGCCGGCCTTCTGCGTCTCTTATCGCCGTTCCACGTCACGGACTGGACGGGGCACTCCAACTCTCCCAGCATTATCGGATCTTCAGCTTGTAGACGTGGCGTGAATAGCCGGGAAACGAATCTGTGAGCTTCCCCTCGCGCACTTGGACACGGCGGCTCTCGAACATGACCTCCGCCTCTCCCCCGTAGTCCAGTGCTGCGGGAAGGGTGAACACCGTTTCATTGAGCGGTGACGTGCCGATGTTGCAGGCGATCACATAGAGGTGGCCGCCATGGCGGCGGGTGATGCTCCGAAGCGTTTTCGGGTCAACCGACCACGTTCCCTGCGTTACCTCCTCTTCGGAAAGTAAAACGTCATTGAGCGCGAGGACTTCCCGGTTGAGTTGGGTATACGCCTTCCAGTTCCCGGGAGTGGCCGGGGGGCCGTAGAAGTAGGAGAACCCCGTGCATCCGGCAGCGATGTTTCCGTAGGTTTGTGCGATCTGTTCCGCGTATGTCGGCTCACGATGGTGAAGCGGAAAGTTGCCGCAGACAAGGAAGTAGAAGCTCGGCTTCCCCTCATCTTCCCCGGCCCGCCACATGACGTCCCCGCCGTGGACAACAGACGCGACCGTTCGCTTCTCGGTGTTCGTCAGGTAGTCGTCCAGCATCAGGATATCCGTCTCCAGGTTGGCGTAACGGTTCGGGATGCCGAGCACCGTATTGTTCATGTGTACGGGGTGGTACGGGTACTTCGCGCGCATCTTGCGCAGGAACGCCCGTGCCTCTTCAGACGGGGTCCCAAGCTCCGGCTCATCCATCACCATCTGAGCCATGACGTTCGGGAAGTCCAGCCGCTTCCGAAGCGCGTCCCCTTCCTCATCCGTCAGTGCACTATACTTGGTCCACAGCATGACCCGCATGCCTTTCTCCTGCGCGTGTCCGAGGGCCCACACCGCATGATCCATCGCTCGGTTGTCGACCAGGATGTGAAGGTACCTGAATCCGTACCGGTGGGCCCAGTCAACCGCGCCGATGACGAATTCTTTCGACACGTGTTTCACGAACACAAAGAACGGCGCAAACTGGAATGCGGGCCTCCCGTCGTGGATAAGACTGCGCGTGAAATGGTTGACTTGTGAGGCGCCCTGCCGGTGGGGACGCTTCACCAATCGCAACGACGTCGCCGCGACCGTCTGCTCCCCCTTCGCCAACGCCAGCGCCACGGTGTGCGTGCCGTACGGGATGTTCTCGAGTGGCACGGCCATCCTGAACTCGGGTGCGACGGGTGCCCTCACGGTCTGGCCGGAGACGGTCAGCACGGCCGTCATCCCCTCCACACCTGCGAGAGTTGTATTAACCCTGAAGGCGGCCTCTTTCTCAGTCATGTAGTAGCTCAGTCGTCCGAGCACGGTGACCGGGTTGCGCTCCTCGAGCGGCACGGTCTGGTCCGTCAACGCGGCGCCGTCCCGGGCCAGCTTCAAACGAACGCGGTTCGTCTTCGTCGTCGAGCCGAAGGTGATGTCATTCGCGCCCTTCCGGAGCGTGAGGTTCCTGGCCGCCAGCACGCCGGAGTCCTTTTGCACATCGACCAGCTCGGCTTTCACTTGCAGTTCCCTTCCCGTACGGTTGCGGATCGCGAGCGAAACAGTCGTGCCCTCGCCGTCATCGGAGTAGGCGCCGGAGGATGCCCCCACAGAGTAGTCGGCAACCACCTCTTCGGGCAGCTCCGCGACCGGCCAGTAGGCCGTCTGCTTAAAGCCGAGATTCGGCGTCCGAGCGATGGAGACCTGTTCCTTGGCGAGGCCGTCGTTGCGGCAGAGGTTCACGAGCCATCGAGACCCCATGGCAGGCCCGGCGAGCGTCGAGAACGGGACCGTAATCTCGTAGTCCACGCTCTTCGTCTTTTCGTTGAGCTTCACCGTGGCATCCCAGTTCGGGTTCCATGCCACGTCCCCGCCTTTGCCGATGTCGGTGCGGGTGCCCCCCGCGTCCACCGCGAACTGGTAGAACACGCCGTCGCCCACGGGATCAAGAAGGAATTCCACACTGTCTCTCGCAAACACACCGAAGGAGTCATGCGAGGCCCTTTTGGTGTTCACCGCGGAGAGGTCTCCGACAAAGCAACGGTAGCCGAGGTAGAGGTTCCTGCTGTCGCACGCCAGGTACAGCTCGGTCTTGTTGCGGGCCTTCTTGAGCTTGAAGTAGAAGGTATCCAGCCTTGTCGCCTTGTCCCGCCATGTATCAATGTCGCCGCTCGGGACCAAGCCATCGGGCAGCCTGGCAACGACGAATCCGGGCGCGCGGGTTGGCGTCTCCGTTACTGTTCTGAATTTCTGCTTGTCGAGTTCGGAAGGTCTGTACGGGGTCGCAAGCGGTCCTTCCTCTTCGAGACCGTCGAGCCCCTCGGGCGTCCCCTCAGACGTACCCAGGAACTCCGCCTGAAGGTCGTCGACCCAGAGTGTGCCGTGCATTTTTCTGAGCGAGATCGTGACCGGCGAATACACGCCGGCTCCGGGCAGCTTCGGGTTCACCACTTCGTAACGTTTCCAGGAAGTGCCGACCTTGACCTCCTCGCGCTTCCCATACGAAAGCCAGACCGGGAAGTCCTCCCGGTCCGCTTTGAGCCACACACTGAAAACACCGGGCAAGTCCTTTACGGTTCCAGCCCCCCATGCCCAGAGCGTCTGTCCTTTCACGCTCTCGTTGAACACCATCTTGAGCGACTGCCTGCCCGAGTGCTTGTCCGCAGTGTCCAACGTCCACGTGGCAAGGAAATCCTCGTAGGGGGTGGTGGTCGCTTTTGCGAAATCGAAGCCGGAGCGACCGAAGTAAATCGGGAACCCGTCTTGCTCGTGCTCGAACGAGCTGTTCAGAATCACATTGCGGGAATCATCGGCGGATCGTTTGAGCGAGGACAAGCTGAAGTTGTCGAGCGTCATGTTCACCCGGTAGCTGAAAATCTGCAGCGGCTTCAGAGGCAGCGGCTTCCCGTCGGCGCCGGGATGGGCCGCGGGGGCGTCGCACACAAAGGATCCCGCATCCTTGCCATTGATGCGGTACCAGTACGTCGCGGCGTCGTTGTTGACCTTCCGGATGAGCGTGAGTCTTACCGGCTTCTTGAACGCGAACCCCTCGATGGGTACCTGCTTGCCGTGCGCGCGTTCGTGTCCTTTCAGCTTGAAGATCATCCATGTCTTTCCCGACGGCAGAACCATGAACCGGAAGCCTTCGATCATGAATCCACAGAACGCCTGGTTCCACTTCGTTTTGTCAGGCTCGTGCGACATGTCGAGCGTGAGGTCCATCTCCGCGCAAAAATCGGGAGGCGTCTCCCGCCGCATCTGCAGGTTGCCGCCCTTCGGGAAAGCAACCTTCCCGTCCGTGGAATGAATCCTCCCGGCCCAGCCTTTCCCGACCACCCAGTTCTCAGCAAAGGTCAGGGGAGTATCGAAACTGTCCGTGAACACGACCGGCCCCCGCTCCTGCGCAAACACGGACGCGGCGACAAAAGCGACGAGCGCGAATAACGGTTTTTCGGTCACCATGGTTCTTGTCCTTTCACTGTCATTCTGCTTAGCCGGCAAGCAGTGGTCCAAGACGAGAGAGTTTTTAGGGATTCTGAAAAAGGAGTCTTCTTATGCAGGGGCGAAGCCCCGGTCGTTTGCCTAGCCCAGCCCTCCGGGCTGGGTTTCGAGCAGGATTTCCATTCAGGGGCAACACCCCGGCCATTTGCAGGGAGGTCAGTCGTGCAAATGGTCGGGGCGTTGCCCCTTCGATTATCCTTCATTCCTTCCCAGCCCTCCGGGCTGGGCTAAGCAGACAGACGGGGCTTTGCCCCTGAAATCCGTCAAAATGTCATCGTCTTGGACTACCAGGGGGGACGCGAATAGTATGAGCCTGCTCAATTGCCATACAACTTAGCGAACTTGGAAAGGACGTGAAATCCGGCCGTGCCCGTCGGCGAAAACGCGGAGTGCTCGGAGCCGTTCTCACGGACGCGCTGGCGGCAGAGGTTGAAGTACCACGGCAGGCTCTCGCGAGGGCGGCGACCTATGACCTGATGGTGAATTGTGAATTGTGAATTGTGAATCGTGAATCGTGA
>JASLXW010000363.1 GCA_030740135.1 Nitrospinota bacterium | reverse complement strand
CCGAATATTATTGGAATGCTTGTACTCTCCGGGAAAGTGAAAGGCATGGTGGACGACTACATTGCCCGGCTGAAGAGTGGGGCCATCCACCGGGTGGATGCATAGAATCTGAGTGACGGGCCGCGATCGTGTGCGCGAGCCTCAGGGAACCTACGGACGCCACATTTCAGCGTCAACCGTTTTTCTTCCACTCGCTTAGCTTAACCGAGAGAACCTCGTTAAGCGATTCCACGACCCCGGGATTCTGGCTGGAGACATCGCGCTGCCACCAACCCTCGGATCTCCGGACGTCAAAGAGGCCCAACTGTTCTCGTATCGCTGGGTTCATTGGGCGGTTCGTTCCCTCGATCAAGGCCGTGTACCGCCAGCGGGTGGTTCGCAGCGAAACCATCCCTCGGTTTCGCCAGACGCTGATCGATCGGCCGCGCGAAGGGGCGTTCAGAAAATCCCTGCCTCCCAACCCGCTGCTGGGAGGTAGTTCGGTCAACCTAGCCACGACCCCCGCCAAATCTTCCAGAGAGACTACTTCGTTTCGGGTTGTTGCACGCCGTCCGGGCGTAGAAACAATCAAGGGGACCCTCAGGCTCGATTCGTGCAGCCCCAATTCCTTTTGCTGGCCCAGCGCGCCGTTGAATTCCATAGTATAGGGTGCGGTCACGATTACACACGTATTGCGCCGCATCCCGCGCTCCTGAATGTACCGGAAGAACTCTCCGAGTTCGCCGTCCAAGTAGCGTAGCGCCGCTTCGTATACGCCCTGCGGGCGCCGTTGCGACGTAACCGCTTCCTCATCCGCGTAGCGAGGGTTCCATTCGAGAAGGGACAGTTCGCGAATCCGGATAGCGAGGAAGAACTGCAAATCTTGACGAAGGGCTATCCATTCTCGCGCCTTCTCTAGCGTTAAGGCCGAACCTAGCCCCGCATCGTACGAGGGGTCAAACAGTTCAAACGAAGTCCCCGCCCCGCTCTGGAACGTGAGATCGCGCACCGAAGATTCCTCCCCTTCAGTAAACGCCGCCGACGCGTAATTCGCGTCCCCAAGAACCTTGGGCAATACCGCCGCGCCACCGGGATCCGCCGCGTCCCTCTCCGCCTGCAACGGATGCAGCCCCGACATGAGCGCCGCGAAATTCGACTGCGCATCGAGCGCCGGGGCGAACGCGCTTAGAAATACAGCCGAACGGCGGGCCAGCCGGTCGAGTTCGGGTGTCGTTTTCGCCTCGGAAACATAGGAACCCAAGTACGACGGATCCAACCCGTCAATGGTTATTAAGACGATATTGAGACCGGTCGCGTTGGGCCGGACTCCATGCTCTAGCGGGCCCGACAGCAGCATTTCCGGCGGCGTCGCGTATTCTTCGCCGGGTCCGGGGGCCAGCGTTATGGCTGGGAGGCGGATGCCTAGCAGCCGCTGCCATTCCGGTCGCGCTTCGCGCGACCACGTAACGACTGCCCGCGTGAGATTCGCTGGCACGTAGAGCGCGGGCACCCGCATCTCGACCCAGTTCCCGGGGCTGAGGCCTACGCGGCACGAATACGGTTTCGTCTCATCGCCTTCCATAGAGACCGCAACGTAAATTTCTTCCAGAGGCGCGTCAGCGCGTGGCTGATTCGCCCAGCGAAGCGCCAACCCGTATCCATCGATGGGCGTCGTTTCGAAGGCAAGCTCAGCGCTCTCAACCAGGGGTGCCGCCTTGGCGTACGTATCTCCGACTCGATAGTAGGACGCTTCGACATGCGGCGCTGGTTCGGACGACGGTATGTTTTCGTACCAAGCGGAAAGGCCCATGTAGCCGCCCCATCCGGAAACCCTTCCCCGAGATTGTACTCAGCGCATGCTCCTACCCCTTGAACCGATAGAGAGTGATCGGCTCTTTTCCGCATTCATCCATAAAACCTCATCCTCTCATCCGCGGAGCTGAGTTCAAGCCAGCGAGGATCTCACCAGACCTGCCCGATGCCCAAACAGGACGGCGCGGTTGAGATGCCACCTTGACCAAATACCGCAAGGTGCAAAAGTGGCAGGATTGTGGCAGTACTCGCCTGCGTCCGAATTCCCTAACAGAACCCCTCCTCGTAACCATTTGATTATAAGTGGTGGGCAGGGAAGGATTCGAACCTTCGAAGGCGTAAGCCAGCAGATTTACAGTCTGCCCCGTTTGACCACTTCGGTACCTACCCTTAAAGTGCGGGGGCAGGGCATATGCCGGGGCCTTCTTACGCTCAAGCCTAAAATATCAGGGTGAATCGAAGCGCTCCGGCCTTGCATGAAGGAACCGGGGCCGTTAAAGCGCATACGTCATGCCTATTGCGACTCCTGAGCAATACCACCACATGCTGGATGCCGCCCAAAAGGGTGGATACGCCTATCCCGCAATCAACATCACTTCCCTGACAACCGCCAACGGGGCCCTCAAGGCCTTCTCCGAGTCCAATTCGGACGGGATCATCCAACTCTCCTCCGGGGGAGGGCAGTTTGCCTCCGGTCTCGCAGTCAATGATGCGGCCTATGGATCGATCGTACTGGCCGAGGCCGTCCACCGCCTCGCCGAGAAATACGACGTCCTGATCGCCCTCCATACCGATCACTGCCACCCCGGCAAGGTGGACAGTTTCCTCCGGCCCCTCCTGGAGGAATCCCGGCGCCGGAAGGAAAACGGCCTGGCCCCTCTCTTTCAGTCGCACATGCTCGACGCCTCTGAACTGCCCCTGGACGAGAACATGACCCTCTCGGTGGAGATCATGAAGGAGTGCGTGGACCTCGACATCATCCTCGAGGTCGAGGCCGGCGTGGTGGGCGGCGAGGAGGACGGGCACGACACCTCGGGCCTGCCCGCGGAAAAGCTCTACACCACCCCGGAGGACATGATGACGGTCTACGAGACGCTGAACCCGCTCGGGCGCTTCATGTTCGCCGCCACCTTCGGGAACGTGCACGGTGCCTACAAGCCCGGCGCGGTGAAACTCAAGCCCACCATCCTGCGGGACGGACAGAAGGCCGTGATGGACAGGCACGGAGAGGGCGCGGAAATGGATCTCGTCTTCCACGGTGGGAGCGGATCGACACTGGAGGAACTCCGGGAGACTCTCGATTACGGTGTGATCAAGATGAACATCGACACCGACACCCAGTATGCCTTCACCCGCCCGGTGGTGACCCATATCTGCGAGAACATCGAAGGCGTGCTCAAAATCGAGGGCGAGGTCGGCAACAAGAAGGTCTACGATCCCCGTTCCTATCTCAAGAAGGCGGAGCAGAGCCTCTGCGACCGCCTCAAGCGCGCCTGCGACGACCTGCTTTCCACCGGAAACAGCATCTACCAGTCCTGACCAGGGACCGGCAGACCCCGGGTCGAAGGCCGCGAGTCGGGCCCTTTGACCTTCGTCTTCCCGACTCTTCCCCGTCCTCATGTCCGACGCCGATGCCAAACCTCCGCAGGAGAACCCGCTGACCAACATCCTCGTCAACGTCCTCGTGCCCATCGTGGCCCTGACGATGATGAGTGACGACCCGGGCATCCTGGAACAGCTTCGGGCCGAGGGGGTGGACGCCAAGGAACCCCGCCCGTGGCACCTCGGCCCGGTCAAGGCCCTGATCATCGCGCTGACCCTGCCGGTCTGTTACGGAGTCTGGTTCTTCTGCCGGCACCGGAAGCTCAACTTCTTCTCGGTGATAGGACTGATCTCCGTGCTTCTGACCGGAGGCCTTACGCTCTACCTCTGGCAGGCGGACGGGAGCGTCCGTTCCAATGCCCCCACTCTCTTCGGAATCAAGGAAGGATCCATTCCATTCATTCTGGGACTCGCCATCTTCGGTTCACACTGGACGAAGACTCCGCTCCTCAACACCTTCCTCTACAGCCCCCAGATTTTCGATATCGGGAAGATCGAGCGCCTGGTGCACGAAAAGAATGCGATGGAGGGTTATGCCAAGCTCCTCTTCACCTGTACGATCTTCTTCTCCGCTTCCTTCCTGATCAGCACCTTTGCCAACTTCTTCCTCGCCCAGCACTTCCTTGGCGACATCGACTTTCATGACAAGCTGGAAGCGCGTCGGCAGTACAACAACGGGGTAGGCAAGCTCACCTTCTGGGGGTTCATTGCCATCGGGGTGCCCATCCTGGTGATCCTCATGTTCGTGATGTGGCACCTCGTAAAGGGGCTCAAGAAACTCACCGGCCTGGACACCGAGGAGATTCTCCTGCCACGCTAGCTGTCGTGCTCAGTCCCTGAAGTTGTCGTTGCCGGGAGATGCCCGGCCTTCCCGGCAATCCCATTGAGGAAAAACAGATGCATCGGGAAAAATCAGAGGTAGGCTTCCCTGCAGAAGGAAGCTCTTAC
>JASLXW010000362.1 GCA_030740135.1 Nitrospinota bacterium | reverse complement strand
AGCTCCCGGCGGTTCCCGCGGCGCTCGGGGACGGGGTTGAGGGGCTGCGTGTCCACTCCCTGGACCTCCCCCCCCTCCCCCCCCTCCCCCCCCTCCCCCTCCATGCGGGCCACGCCCGATTCGGTCTCAATGAAGGCCGCCGTCTGCCGGGGGGTCTCGAAGGTGTTCTCGATGATGACATCCGCCTCGGCAAACCCGGCCCCCAGATCCCCCCGTTCCACGTGGACCGCCTTCACGACGTTGCCGCCCTCGCCGATGGGGAAGGCGTCCCCGGCCATGGCCGCGTCCGGGTCCAGGAGGGCGGGCAGGGGATCGTAATCCACGTCGATGAGCTTCAGGGCCGCCGAGGCCGCCTCCCGGGTCTCCGCGACGACCAGGGCGACCGCGTCCCCGTGAAAGCGGACCCAGCCGTCGCACAGAACCGGCTGATCCTGGACGTGCCCGCCGAAGGAATTCTCCCCGGGTATGTCCTTCGCCGTGATGACCCGGACGACGCCCGGGGCGCTTTCCGCTTTGGAGGCGTCGAGGGCACGGATGCGCGCGTGGACGCTTCCCGACGGACCCGGCTCGGACCGCAGGGTCCGCACCCAGAGCACGTCCGGGGGATAGAGGTCCGAGAAGAAGCGCGTCTCGCCCGTCGTCTTGCCGGTCCCGTCGACGCGCCGGACGGATCGTCCGACGGGACCGTTTTCCCCGCGCTCCGGCGTCATGCCTCAACCCTCCGTGAGGACATCGTACATGCCCTGATAGAACAGCCTGGGGATGAGGGCCTTCCGGTATTCCGCGGACGCCCGGACGTCGCTTATGGGAGAGGCCGACCGGGCGGCCAGCCCGCCGATGTCCATCAGGCCGTCCAGCCGGACGGGCCCGGCCGTCAGGGCCTCCTCGGCCTCCGGCGCGCGGCGGACCGTGGGGGCGACCGCCCCCAGCGCCACCCGGGCGGAGGAGGCGGCGGCCGGGGAGGACCCCTCCCGCCTCACCTTGGCGGCCACGCCCGCGACCGAGACGGCCAGGGCGTCTCTGAGATCGAGGCGGCGGTAGAAGCTTGTTTCCCCGCTCCGCATGACCGGGAACCGGACGGCCGTGATCAGCTCATCGGAGCTCCGGGCCGTCTTTCCGGGACCGAACATGTACTTGTCGAAAGAGACGTCCCGAACCCCGCTGGCGCTTTCGAGGACCACCTGCGCGTCCAGGGCCAACAGGGGCGGCAGCGCCTCCCCCGCGGGGGAGGCCGTCCCCAGGTTTCCCGCCACCGTCGCCCGGTTCCGGATCTGGATCTGGACGGACCCGAACCGGAGCGCGGCGGCGCGCAGCGCCCGGGCGTGCCGGCGGATCAGGTCCGAGCGCAGGAGGTCGCTCACGGTCGTCAACGCGCCCATCTCGATGAAGCCGTTCTCCTCGCGGATGTAGCGAAGCTCTCTTTCGAGACCGGAAAGGTTCAGGTAGCGGCGGACGCTCATCCGGCCATCGCGGACCTGGACGACGACATCCGTCGCGCCGGAAAGGAGCCGAAGGTTTTCCCCGTCGTCCGCGAGGGCGTCGAAGGCCTCCTGGAGGGTGCGGGGGGAGACGAATCCGCTCATGACAAGGCCCGCTCGATGGCGTCCACGATCTTGACGTATCCCGTGCAGCGGCACAGGTTGCCCGCGATGGCCCGGCGGATCTCCGCCCGGCCGGGCCTGGGACTCTCCGCCAACAGGGCCTTGGCCGAGAGGATCATCCCGGGGATGCACGCGCCGCACTGGACGGCCCCCTCCCGGACGAAGGACTCCTGCACGGCGTCCAGCCGGCCGTCGGCGGCCAGCCCCTCGATGGTCACGACCTCGCGGCCTTCGAGCTGACCCACCGGGACGAGACAGGCGACGACGGCGTCCCCGTCGACCAGGACCGTGCAGGCCCCGCACTCCCCCTCGCCGCAGCCTTCCTTGGCGCCCGTCAGGTCCAGGTCTTCGCGGAGGTGGTCGAGAAGCGTCCGGTCGCCCGGAACGTCGGCCTCCACCGCCCTCCCGTTCAGCGTAAATCGGTAGCCCAATGTCCGATCCCTTCGGCTCGCGATGCGTGACGCCTCGCGCGGGCCTTCATCCGGGCGGCCGGCGCAACGGCCCCGGACCGGCTCGCCTCAATATTCCGGCTCATGGATTCCCATTTTCCGCGCACCGGGTCCGGTGGAGACGATCCGGCCGGACCGGATGACGAGGGCGCGCGCGGGCCGCTCGACGACGACATGATCGGCCGCGTCGGAATCCATCACCACCAGGTCCGCCCGCGACCCTTCCCGGACGCCGTAAGGCTCGCCCAACCCCAGGGGCCGCGCCGGACGCGCGGTGACCATATCGAGAAGCGCGGTCAGAGCGCCCGGATCCCACTGGGCCGCCAGACCGGTCAGCCAGGCCGCTTCCAGCGTGTCCGCCCGGCCGAAGGGGCCGAAGGGGTCCTGAACGTTATCGGACGCGCAATAGATGTTGACCCCGGCCTTTTCCAGCTCTTTCACGCGCGTGATGCCCCGCCGGACGGGCTGGGCGTCGCGCCTTCCCTGGAGATACAGGTTGCAAAACGGCATTGTGATGACGGCGATCCCCGCCCGGGCGGTCTTTTCGATGATCCGGCCGGCCGTCGCGTCATCCATCGCCGCCAGAGAGCAGCAGTGCCCGGCGACCACCCGCCCTTCGCAACCCTCCGCCATCGTCTTTTCCGCCACGATTTCCAGGGCCCGGGCGCCGGGATCGTCCGATTCATCCACGTGCAGATCGAGGGGCAGGCCGGTCTTCAGGGCCAGGTCGAACACGGCGTCCACGTGCGCCTTCGGGTCGTCGGCCAGGGTGGGCGCGCCGCCGACGACATCCGCCCCCATGCGGACGGCCTCCGCCAGGCGGTCCCGGTGCCCCGGCGCCTCCAGGGAGCCCGAGGCCCCGCTCGCGAAGGCCACCAGCTGGAGTGTCACCTTTTCCCGGTATTCCTCCCGCAACCGAACCCCGGCCTCCATCCCCCGGAGCTCGATGGCGGGGTCCACGTCGATGTGCGTCCGGACGGCCGTCGCCCCGTGAGCGATGAACTTTCTCAGGCAGTCCTCGGCCCTCCGGTAGACGTCCTCCGCGCTGGACGCCCGCTTGAGCTTCGCCATCGCGCGGATGGCGCCGATCAGGGTTCCCTCTTCGTTCTTGCAGATATCGAGGGTGAGGGCCTTGTCCAGATGCGTGTGGGCCTCGACCAGACCCGGGATGACCGCCCGGCCGCTGAGGTCGATGACGGAGGCCCCCTCCGCGTCCAGGTTTTCACCGACGGCCGAGATTTTCCCGCCCTGGATGAGGAGGTCGCGCGGGGCGTCCCAGCCGGGCGCGCGGGCGTTCTTGAGCAACCGGGAATTCGTCACGTCGTCGTCCTCTTCATGGGACGGGCGCGTCATGAACGGGCCGCGGACCCGTCGCCTTCATCGCACGGCCCGCCGGTCGTCCCTCAGGATCGGCGAACCCTCAGGGTCGGCGGATCCGGAGAGCCGAAACGACGGCCGCCGGGGTGATGGGCGTGGATAGAAACCGGACGCCCAAGGCGTGGTACAGGGCGTTGGAAAGGGCCGGCGCGAAAGGGTTCATGGGCAGCTCGGCGATCCCCTTGGCCCCGTACGGAGAAGTCTCCTCGGGATGCTCGACCCACGCGGTCCGGATGTCCGGAACGTCCAGGGAGGAAGGTATCAGGTAATCGCCGAAAAAGACGTTCTCGTGTATTCCGTCCCGGAGGACGAGCTCTTCCATGAAGGCGCAGCCCAGGCCCATGGCCACCCCGCCCTCGGACTGGCCCTCCACACCGGTGGGGTTGATGACCCGGCCGGGGTCCAGGACGCAAAGGACCTTCTGGACGTCAAGCTCCCCCGTCGTCACATCCACCGCCGCCTGAACGAGATGAACGGCGAAGGCGAACAGATAGGGCGGAAGCCAGTCGTCATCGCCGTGAAACTGGGCGGCCTCGAAAAACCCGCGGGCCTTGACCACTCCGTCCCGCGCCAGGTCGGCGAAAGACACCTCCACGTCGGCCGGCGGACGGCCGCGCACGCGCCCGTCTTCCAGAAAGAGATGTTCCCGGGGAACGTCCGCCGCCTCCGACGCCCGCTTGAGGATCTCATCCTTGAGGGCGTTCGCCCCCTGGTGGACGGCGCCGGCGCCCATGTACACCGTGCGCGAGGCGTTGGTGGGCCCGCCGTCGGGCGAGTCGGTGTCCCCCTCCACGACGCGGACCCGCTCCACCTCGCAATTGAGGATCTCCGCCGCGACCTGGGCGATCGCCGTGAGATTGCCCGTGCCGATCTCGGTGATCCCGGACTCGACGACAACCCGCTCCGACGCCTCCAGACGGACCTCCACATG
>JASLXW010000361.1 GCA_030740135.1 Nitrospinota bacterium | reverse complement strand
TCACCTTGACGAAAAAGGGCAGGCCCGGATGGTCGATGTGGGCGAAAAGCCGGAAACCGCCCGGGAGGCGATCGCCCGCGGGCGGATCGATATGCGCCCCGAAACGCTCCGGCTGGTATTGGAGGGAGCCCTTCCGAAGGGTGACGTTCTCTCCACCGCCCGCATCGCAGGAGTGATGGGTGCGAAGCGGACCGCGGACCTCATCCCGATGTGTCATCCCGTCCGGCTGACGAGCGTGGAGGTGCATTTCGAGGAGACCGCCTCGGGAGACGGTTTGGAGGTAGTGGCGACTGCTAGTGCCCGGGATCGAACCGGGGTGGAGATGGAAGCGCTGACCGCAGTTACCGTGGCAGCGCTCACCGTTTATGACATGTGCAAGGCAGTAGACCGGGAAATTACGATCTCCGATGTCTGTCTGGTGAAAAAGACGGGCGGGAAGAGCGGAACCTTCATCCGTCCGGAAGCTTGAGGGATTTTGGGGGCCGCCATCATTTCATTTATTCGGCTTTGTATTCGGTAGAGGTGGATCATGGATCAAATGAACGGAAAACCCGTAAAGGGGCCACTGCCCGAGGGTCTCAGCGCAGATTCCATGGAAAGGCGAATCGGCCCCTGGGTCTGGCGAATCGGCATCGTTGCGCTTGCGGCGCTCTTCGGCGTCCAGGTCGGGGGGCAATTCCTTCCCGATAGGGCGGGCCTCGTTTCCGGCGGGGCCGCGGGGGCCCTCGTCGGCTTGTTGGCCGTTATGTCTGAAGTGCGGATGAGCCGCGCGAGCCCGGGCTCCATCCTGGGGGGCACGCTGGGGTTTTTTGTTGGCCTCGCCATCTCGGTTGCCCTCTCGGCCGTGGCGGGGGCGATAATTCCCGTACCGGTGCGCTTGGCGGCCGGGTTGCTCTCCGGTCTGATTTTCGCTTACATCGGGACGGCGGTGGGTTCGGTCCAAGGGAGCCGTATCGTCGGGAAAGGCTGGGAGGAAGAGCGCGTCTCCACTTCCCCGTGCACCAAGATTCTCGACACGAGCGTCATCATCGACGGGCGGGTGGCCGATATCTGCGAGTCGGGTTTCCTCGAAGGTACCCTTGTTCTTCCCCAGTTCGTCCTCAAGGAATTGCAGCAGATCGCCGATTCATTAGACTCGCTCAAGCGGAACCGGGGGCGGAGCGGACTGGATATACTCCGCCGGATCCAGCAAAACCCCGATTTGGATATCCGGATAGTGGACACCGATTATCCCCGCGTCCGGGAGGTGGACACCAAGCTCGTACTCCTGGCGAAGGAGATCGGCGCCAAGGTGATGACGAACGACTTCAATCTCAACAAAGTGGCCGAGCTGCAGGGCGTGACGGTCCTGAACATCAACGAGCTGGCCAACGCCGTGAAGCCCGTTGTGCTCCCCGGTGAAGAGATGAACGTCTTCGTCATCAAGGAAGGAAAAGAATACGGCCAGGGCGTGGCCTATCTGGACGACGGGACAATGGTGGTTGTCGATCACGCCAAGAACCTGATCGGCCAGAATGTGGAAGTCTCCGTGACGAGCGTATTGCAGACCACCGCAGGAAGGATGATCTTCACGAAGATCAAGGACGAGGACGAATCGCAGCGGAACGGCAATTGACGCCCAAAGCCGCGGTGGATTTTTCGTGACGCGGATTCCTCCCGCGGAAAAGGTAGGAGCGGTCGTCCCCGCCGCCGGCGCCGGAGAGCGGTTGCCCGGCCCGGTTCCCAAACAATTTCGACATCTGGCCGGCTCACCCATGATCTGGCATACCCTGCGCCGGCTCCACCAGGCTGAGTTGCTCCGCCTGATTGTCCTGGTGCTTCCTCCATCCGAGACGCCGGACATCGAGCTGCCCTCCGATTTGGCGGGCGTCGTGCGTGTGGCCGGGGGCGGCTCCCGCCGGCAGGATTCGGTGGCCCGCGGCCTTGCGGCTCTCCCCCCGGAGGTGGAGTGGGTGGTGGTCCATGACGGCGCGCGCCCCTTGCTTCCGCCGCCGCTCGTGGGCGCGTGCCTTCTCGCCGCCCAGGAGACCGGCGCCGCCATCGCCGCCCTGCCGGTTTCGGATACCCTGAAGCAGGCCGATGCGGAAGGCTTCTCCGAAGGGACGCTTTCCCGGGAGAAGGCCTGGCTAGCCCAGACCCCCCAGGTGGCTCGCCGCGACCTCCTCTGCCGGGCCATCGAGGCGGGCGGGCCAGCGGTGTGGACGGACGAGTCGGCCATGCTCGAGTCCATCGGCGTTCGGGTAAAACTCGTCCTGGGGGCGAAGGAGAACCTGAAGATCACCACGCCCGAAGACTTTGCGCTGGCCGAGGCGTATCTGGCGCGGGCCCCTTCGGAGGGGTTTGCCCCCCTTCCGGGAGAACCCCGATGATACGGGTCGGCGTGGGGTACGACGTTCACCGCTTCAAGGAGGGGCGCCCGCTGATCCTGGGCGGGGTGCGCGTTCCCCATCATGCGGGTCTGGACGGCCATTCGGACGCCGACGTGTTGACCCACGCCGTTTGTGACGCGGTGCTCGGGGCGGCCGCCCTCGGCGACATCGGCGCGGTGTTTCCCGACACGGACGATCAGTACAAAGGGGCGGACAGCCTTCGCCTGCTCGAAGAAGTGGTGGCCATGGCGGCCGCGAAGGGGCTCCGCCCCCACAACGTGGACGCGGTCGTGGTGGCCGAGCAGCCGCGGCTGGCCCCCTACATCGGGGAAATGCGGGTGCGACTCGGGCCGGTGCTCGGGCTTCCGGCCGAAGCGGTCAGCGTCAAGGCGACGACGAGCGAAGGGCTGGGATTCACCGGTCGGGAGGAGGGGATCGCCGCCCAGGCCGTATGCACCCTCCGGGAAGAGGCGCCTTGACGCCGTTTTGACCGGCGTGACAAAGTCGCCGATCAAGAATCTGCGATTCCATACCGTGTTTCCGCCGGCCTGATCAGACCCCGCATTCCCTTGCTGGAGAAAATGGCGTGGCCGTTCAGATCTACAACACCCTCGCGCGGCGGAAGGAGCCCCTCGAAACGCGGGAGCCGGGCCACGTCCGCATGTACGTGTGCGGGGTAACGGTTTACGACAACTGCCACCTCGGCCACGCCCGGGCCGCCATCGCCTTCGACGTGATACGCCGGTACCTTGAATACTCCAAGTTCAAGGTGACTTTCGTCGTGAACTTCACCGACGTGGACGACAAGATCATCGCCCGGGCGAGGCGCCTGAAGGTCCCGATTGGCGAGCTGACGGAGAAATTCATCCAGGAGTACTACAACGACATGGGCGCCCTCGGGGTGCGGCGTGCCGATGTCGAGCCCCGCGCCACCCGGCACATCCCCGAGATGCTCGAGATGATTCAAGAGCTTATTGAGAAAGGGATCGCCTACCAGGCGGGGGCAAATGTCTACTTCGACATCTCGAAGTTTTCCGGCTACGGCAAGCTCTCCCACCGCAATATCGACGAGCTCGAGGCGGGGACCCGCGTCGAGCCCGGCGAGGGGAAGCGGAATCCGCTGGATTTCGCCCTCTGGAAGACGGCGAAGGAGAACGAGCCGGAGTGGGAAAGCCCCTGGGGGCCGGGCCGCCCCGGCTGGCACATCGAGTGCTCGGCCATGTCGAGCCGCTACCTCGGCCGGCAGTTCGACATTCACGCCGGGGGGGAGGACCTCATCTTCCCCCACCACGAAAACGAGATCGCCCAAAGCGAGGGCTGCTTCGGGCACGATTGGGTCCGCTACTGGATGCACAACGGCTTCGTGCGCATCAACCACGAGAAGATGAGCAAGTCGAAGGGAAATTTTTTCACCATCAAGGCAATTCTTGAGGACCACCCCGCCGAGGTAGTGCGGTACTTTCTTTTGGGCACGCATTACCGACACCCCGTTGATTTTTCCGACATGGTGATGAAGGAAGCCCGGAAGGGCCTCGATCGCCTCTACAACGCGCGGCTGCGCCTGGAGATGACCCGGCCGGGGGATGACGCGGGGCTGCGGGGGGAGATGGAAGCCGCGGCCGAGGCGTACCGCCGGGCCTTCGCCGAGGCGATGGACGACGATTTCAACACCGCAAAGGCGATGGGCCATCTGTTCGACTTTGCCCGGCGGGCCAACGCGGTCTGCCTGAAAGCGGGGGGGCCGCTTCCCGAGCGGGCGGCCCGCCCGGCCCGGGAGGTTTTCGGGGAGATGGCCGGTGTGCTGGGGATCTTTCAACTCGCGCCGGAGGAATGGTTCCGCCTTCCGCAGGCAGGGCCGCCGTCCGCGCGCCCGGAGGATGGGCCCGCCGGGGGGGCGGACGCCGCCGGCCTCGACGGGGCGTTTTCCGAGGAGGCGGTCGAAAAACTCATCGCGGAGCGGGGCGAGGCCCGCAGCCGGAAGGATTTCGCTG
>JASLXW010000360.1 GCA_030740135.1 Nitrospinota bacterium | reverse complement strand
ACATTTGAACCGATTATCGACCCCACGGTCGAGGCTTTAATGGAGATCGATCCCCGTTGGCTCGTCCCCACCCACTGCACCGGCTGGAAGGCCGCTCGACAGTTCCAGGAAAAATTTCCCGAACGCTTCATCCAAAACAGCGTCGGAACAACCTATCAGTTTTGACGGAAAAAATTCAATCCTTCCCCATACGATTACCTCTTTCAATCTTAGCGTACGGCGATGGCCTCAATCTCGATCAGGAATTCATCTCTAAAGTCTGGGAGAAGTGTGGGGGGCAGTTCTTGACTTCGCACTCCTGAAAGATCACCGACCCGTGCGGAGCTGCGATGAGGGCCTGAATCTTGGATTTTGACTCTGAGAGACTCTGATTCCAACACGATTCGCGGCTGCCCCCTCCCCTCTGGGATTCCGGCTTTTCTGAATCTGTTTAATCCGCGAAATCTGTGGATAAAGGATTTCGCTTGACTTTCGTGTATTCTCCTCCCAAATTCCCCTTAAAGCCTTCGAGGCTGAGGGAGCGATCTGCAGATTTCACAGATTGGAGGAGGCCAAAAAAAGACTCGATGCGAGATCCCTCGTCGGCGACAAACCCCTCACTCGGAATGACAGTCAGAGGTATTGGTCGTGGTTATGAATCTCCGTAATCTGCGTAATCTGTGGATAGGGGGTCGGCAGGAGCGGGGCGCCCGGAGGTATCGCTATTCCCGATACTTCGGAGAGGGGAGGCGATCCGGGGAACAAAGGTAAAAGTGAAAAACAAAGCCAAATTCCCGTTGGAAATCCGGGAAAACTCGTTTGGCTTTCGGCCATAAAGCCAAATATTTTGGGTCTGAATATCGAAAAAACCGATGGATTTGAATCACGACTTTCTCGGAATGACAAGCAGTCGTGTGGGTCTTGGTTGATTCAGAATCTGTGCAATCTGTGAAATCCCCACCTGCGTGGGGACGGCGTCTGTGGATGGATTGCGGGGTCAACCTGTCTCCTTCATGGGCGCGTACTTGACGACCAGTTGCTTGGCGCCGGAGGCGAACCGGACGGACACGCGCAGTTTGTCGCCTGATCCGTTGCGGGCCACAATCGTGCCGGGGCCGAACTGCTCGTGGACCACCCGGGCGCCGACGCCCCATTTCCCGGGGGAGCGGGGGGAGGGGGAGGCCAGGCTCCAAAGCGGAATTTTCTCCCGGGCTGATTCCCGCCGTTCCGGTGAGGTCCGCTCCGGCCGCCTGGAGGGGGGGAAACCGTCGCGCCCACGGCCATGGCGGGAGACACCCGTGATCGGGCCGGATTCATCCCCTTTGCGGACAAGCACCTCGTCCGGGATTTCCGACAGGAAGATCGATTCCGGGTTCGAAAGGGTCCGGCCGTTCATCATCCGGGAGCGGGCCCGGGTCAGAATGAGCCGGTTTTTGGTCCGCGTCATGCCGACGTAGAAGAGCCGGCGCTCCTCCTCGATCTCCGCGTCCCCGGCCCGAAGGGATTGGGCGTGGGGAAGGAGGCCGTCCTCCACGCCGGTGAGGAAGACCGTATCGAACTCGAGCCCCTTGGCGGCGTGCAACGTCATGAGGAGGACAATGCCGGCGTCCTCTTCCCCGGCGGCGTCCACGTCGGAGAGCAACGCGGTTTCGTCCAGGTAATCGCGGAGCTTCGGGGCTTCTTCCTGGGCGTCGAGCCGCCGCGCGTGGAATTCCTCGACGGATCGGAGAAACTCTTCGACGACTTCCCCGCGGCCCGCCTGCCGGCAGAATTCCCCGTACCCCGTCTTGTCCAGGACTTCGCGAACTAGGTCCGCCACGGGCAGCCGGGCCGCGTCATGGACCAGGGCGCGCATGAATCCGTGAAAGGCCGCCAGACTGTTCTTCGCCGCACCGGCGAACGGGCTTTTCGGCGCGGCGATCACCTCCCACAGGGACTTCCCGTCCCGTCCGGCCAGCTCCCTCAACCGGGCGATGGTGGTCCCGCCGATCCCCCGGGCGGGCGTGTTGATGATGCGAAGGAGGGCGTCGTCGGCCTTCGGGTTCGCCAGGACTTTGAGATAGGAAACCAGGTCCTTCACTTCCTTTCGGTCGAAGAAACGGAGCCCGGCCAACACGCGGTGGGGGATTCGGTTCCGGCGGAACGCCTCCTCGAACGGACGGGTCTGGGAATGGGTGCGGAAGAACACGGCCGTCGTGCCGGACCCCCGGCGGTCCCCATCCACCGGCTTCGACGGCGAGCGGATTTGGGAGGCGACGAATTCGGCCTCCGCGCTCTCGTCCGGCGCGATGAAGAGCGTCAGCTTCTCGCCCGTCTCCCGGGTGGGGATGAGCGTTTTCTCGCGCCGTTGCCGGTTCCGAGAGATCACCCCGGCGGCGCCGCGCAGGATGGCGGCCGAGGAGCGGAAGTTCTCCTCCAGGCGGATCACCCGGATGCCCGGATACGCCCGCTCGATGTGCAGGATCCCCTCCACCTCCGCCCCCCGCCAGCGGTAGATGCTCTGGTCCTCGTCGCCCACGACGCAGAGGTTCCGGCCGTCCCCGGCGAGAAGCTTGAGGAGCCGGTGCTGCGCGCCGTTGGTGTCCTGGTATTCATCCACCAGGATGTGGCGGAAGCGGGAACGATAGGCTTCCAGGATTTCGGGATGCCCGCCCAGAAGCCGGACGACCAGGAAGAGGAGGTCGTCGAAATCGGCGGCACCCGAATCCCGGAGGCGGCGCTGGTAGACCGGATAGGCCTGGCGCACCTTGGCGTCCAGACCGAAATCCCGTCCCTGGAATTCCTCGGGGCCGAGACCCCCGTTCTTGGCCCGGCGGATCGCCGCGAGGATGGCACGGGGGGGATAAAGCTCCCGGCTGATCTTGAGATCGGCCGAAACGGCAGTGATCGCGGCGAGGCTGTCCGTCCCGTCGTAGATCGTGAAGTTCGGCTCGAGGCCGACGGCCTTTCCGTCCCTGCGCAGGATGCGGGCGCACCCCGCGTGGAAGGTCGAGATCCAGGGGAGGCGCGGATTCCCGCCGGACGGTCCCGATGCGTTGGAAGAGGGCCGGATCTTGTCCTCCCCGGCTTCTTCTTTCCGTCCGGAGAGCAGCCGGGCGACGCGCTCGCGCATCTCGCCGGCGGCTTTGTTCGTGAACGTGAGCGCGAGGATCTCCTCGCGCCCGGCGAGGCCGTCGCCGATCAAGCGGGCGATGCGCCGCGTGACCACGCGGGTCTTTCCCGACCCCGCTCCCGCGAGAACCAACAAGGGAGACCCCTCGTGGAGAACGGCTTCTTTCTGGCTGGGCGTGAGACCTTCGAGATGGGCTGTCACGGACGGGCTACTTCTTCGGGATGATGTCCATCCCTCTCGATTCGGGACGGACAATGGCGTCGGCCGGGTAAAACCCCTTCCGGACGGCGGCGTTCGAGTAGATCCAGGTGCGCGGCCCGACCAGGGTCCCGGGGGAGGTCACCGCGTTGCAGCCGATCTCCACATCGTCGCCCAAGACGGCGCCGAGCTTGCGGAGACCCGTGTCGAACCGGCGGCCTTCGCCCTCGATGACGATGGCGTGTTTCTCCCGGCCGGCCTTCTGCTCCGGCGTGCGCAACTGGAGGTTGGCGAGTTTCGTTCCCGCCCCCAGATTGACGCGCCGACCCAGGAGGCTGTCCCCGACGTAGGCGAAGTGCCCCGCCTCGGCCCCGGCGAAAAAGACGGAATTCTTGACCTCCGTGACGTGACCGACGACGGCCCCGTCCGCCACGATCGCCTCGCCCCGCAAATAGGCCCCCTGGCGGATCTCCGCCCCCGCCCCGATGAGGGCCCCCGCCTTGATCACGACCCCGGGCTCCACCGCGGCGGCGGCGCGGATGAGAATGCGCAGGTCCGGAAGGAACAGGTCTTCTTCCAGCCGGACCGGGGCGTCGGCGTAAATCATTCCCGCGTGAAGACTCAGACCGGCCGGGACGGGACCGGGGGAGGCGTCGAATCCCGCAATGGTCTCGTCGATGTATGCGGCGATGCGGGGAACGCCTTCCCAAACGTTCCCGGCGTCCCGAAAGAGGCCGGCGACCCAGGGGTCTTCGTCCCCGGGAAAATAGAACGCCCGCTCCGTTTCCGCCCGATTGTCCATCAGCGCTCCCCCCCCCGCCAGCCTACCCGTTCGAGACTTCTCCGACGCACCAGCGGCCCAGCTCGGTTATCGTCCAATCGCCGCCGTCCCGCACGATCAGCCCCTGACGCTCCATCTCCATGAGCAGCCGCCCCGCCTCCACGCCGGCCCGGATCGACTCCTCCGCCCGGCTTTGGCTCAACCTCTCCTGAAGCAGTCTCTCCAGGATGGAGCGCTCGGCGGCCCGGTACGGATGCGCCTCGCGCTTGAGGTCCCGGAGCAGCGCCCTCGCCGCCGCGTCGGCCACGGAATCAAGGGCCTTCGCGTCCTCCG
>JASLXW010000035.1 GCA_030740135.1 Nitrospinota bacterium | reverse complement strand
CTCATCACTGCCCCCTTTCTAGGCCAATCCAGTCCGAAAGCTGTACGAAAATCCTAACCCTCAAACTGCACCGGCTTTCAGGGGGGCAGGTCAATGAGGGACAGAAATCCCGCCCAAATCCTTTTACCAACCGTCCAGTTCATCCTGATCCTCTCCTTGATTGCTGTGCGCCTCGCGGCGCGGCGGGATAGATTAAATGGGGTTGTTGTCGCGTCAATGTTGGATGAAGCCCCGGTGGCTTCGGATTTGATTTGGCCCGCGCCAAATCATCTTCCCCAAAAGGAAACCGCTCCATGGCCGTGCGGCTCGCCGGACACTTCCGTTGAGCGTTTCTGACCGGCGAACCCGATAGGGTTTCACGTATTGCTGATTGAACCGCGTTTGAACCTGATGGCGTTCGGTGATGCGCGCTGTTGCCATTGCGACCCGATTTCCTTATCGGCCTTCCGCCGAAAATTCTTAGACACATAGCGCGGCCGGGCCTTTTATCATTTCAGTTGGCGGGAAGACTTCCCGCCGCGATGGAGTTTTTGGGCTTTCGGGTGTCACCGGTTCAGACAATGATCGCAATTGATGTGCCAAACAGGGACAGGGGACGGCGCGTTGGACGAATTCGAATCCTGACGGAATGCGGCCGCAACCGGCCAGGGGGGGGCGGTGAAGGAAACGGTCTAAGTAGTTGGAATTACAGGGAATATGGAGGCCCCGGTCGAGGGGCCGTTCGCCCGAGCCCAGGGCCGAAATCTCTCATTCCGGTTCCCTTCCAACGGGACTTCAATTCACCCCAACCCGAACCTCGCGTAGAACCGGGTGGTCGTCACTTCCATGACGAAGGGTTGTAACGGATTCTTGACGATAAAGGTTCGTCGGACGGACGAAAATCCGGTGCGGCCTTTTTCCGGAGCACTGCCGGGCCGGTGACGGGGGGCCGCTAGTCCAGGTAGTCTTCCAGCTTCATCCGGGAGAGAACTTCCGGGGGGATCTTGCCTCTGGGGGAAAAGCTTTCCAGGGTCGGCTTGGCGGTCGCGTCGATTCCGACCTTGTCGACCAGGCCCTCCGTGACGGCGGACGGGTCCAGGGAGGAGCCCGGGGCGTCGGGAATGACGAACGCGTCGCGGCTCCACTGGCAGCGCGTGGCCATGGCCCACAGGACGCGCGAGAGGTCGCTCACGTCGATGTCGTCGTCCACGACGATGACCTGCTTGAGGTAGAGCTCCGCCCCGAAGGCCGCCAGGGCCGCGGTCTTGGGCTGGCCCGGGTGTCCTTTCCGGATGGACGCCACCAAGCAGAAGGGGGCCGCGATGCGAAGCGCCTTCAGCGACGGCACGGCCCCCCGAACGGCCCGCTCCAGATTGGCTTCCATCGGGACGGTGGGCAGGACGAGGTGCTCGCGGTGGGCGCCTCCGACCAGGTCCTGGTAGACGGCGCCCCGGCGGTGGGTGACGGCCCGGACGCGGACCACCTGCCGCTCCCGGGGGCGGGTGGCGTAGCCGTGAAACTCGGTGAACGAGCCTTCCATCTCCCGGGTGAAGGGCTCGATCTCCCCCTCGAGGACGATCTCCGCCCGGGCCGGGACGAGGAGGTCCGCGGTGCGCGCGGGGACCATCTCCAGGGGGCGCTTCATCAGGCCGCCGATGACCCCCGGCTCCTCCACCTGGTAGGGGCCGATCATGCACGCCCCGATCGCCCAGGCGGGATGATTGCCCAGCGAGACCACGATGGGCAGGGCCTCGCCGCGCTCTTCCGCCCGGCTGTAAATCTCGTTCAGGTGCTTGCCCACCGTCATGAAGATCCCAAGCCGGTTCCGGTCCTTGAGCATCATCCGGTTGAAGCTCAGGTTGTACGCGCCCGTGTCGGGGTCCTTCGCGATGACAATCCCCGCCGTCACGTAAGGGGCGGCGTCCGTGTCGTGGTACCGCATGAGGGGCAGCCGGCCCAGGTCCACCGAATCCCCCTCGATCACGACCTCCTGGACGGGGGCGGAAGACGCCTCGGTCGGGGGTATGGGGTTGTCCAGGGCTTCCTGAAATCGGGCGAGCAGGGCGCCGGAGGGGATGCCGAGGCTGGACGCGATCCTCGATCGGGAGGCGAAGCAGTTCACGACGACCGGAAAGTCCGCCCCCCGGACTTTCTCGAACCACAGGACGGGGACGCGGTGCTCGGCCTCGAGCTTGGAGACGAGGGCCGCTATCTCGAAGTCGCGGGAGATCTCGCGCCGGACCCGGATGAGCTCCCCCCCCGTCCCGTCCCCCCCGTCCCCCGCTTCCATCTCCTCCAGGAAACCTCTCAGGTCGTCCGCCATCGGCTCCTTATCCTCTTGAATCCCCGGGCCGGCCGGGTGGAGAACGTCACGCGCCCCGGCGGCCATCCTACCAAAAAAGCCCGGGAGGAGAGAACAGGCCGCGGTTACGGATTGAATTCCACGGGCTGGAAGCGCCGCAGCCGCAGGCTGTTCCAGAGGACAAAGGCCGAGCCGGCGGCCAGGGCGAGGGAAGCAATCACCGGACTCGGCGCCGTCCCGAAAAGCGGGTGCAGGACGCCGGCGGCGAGGGGGATGGCGGCCGCGTTGTAGGCGAACGCCCAAAACAGGTTCTGTCTGACGGTCCGGAGCGTGCGGCGGCTGAGACGGATCGCGTTCACGACGCCCATGGGGTCCCGGCCGGGCAGCGTGATGTCCGAGACCCCGGCGCCCCCTCCCCCGTCCGGTCGGGTCCCGATGGAGATGCCGAGGTCCGCCGGGATCGGGGCTTCGCGGAAGCCGCTGCTCACGACGGCCGCCCTTTTTCCTTCCCCCTGCAGACGCAGGATCTCCCGGGCCTTGTCCTCGGGCGGGACCTCCGCTAGGACGCGCCCGATGCCCGCTTCCTCTCCGATGACTTGGGCGGAGCGGCGATGGCCCCCGGTGAGCAGAACGGTCTCGAGACCCATCCGATGAAGTCTCTCGATGGTCTCGCGGGCGCTCTCCTTCAAGGGGTCCGCCGTCGCCAGCAGGGCGGCCGAAACCCCGTCGACGGCGAGGAGCACGGGGGTCTTTCCCTTCTCGGTCTGGACTTCGATGGCGTTCCGCAGGCCGGAGATGTCCACCCCTTCGGCCTCCATCAACCCGGCGTTTCCCACAAGGATGGATCGCCCTTCCACGGCGGCGCGGACGCCGCGGCCCGCTACGGCGGAGAAGCTTTCCGCGGCCGTGAGGGGCGCGCCGCGCTCCCGAGCCTTTTCGATAATCGCGATCCCCAGGGGATGTCCGGATTGCCGCTCCGCGGCGCCCGCGAGACGCAGGACCTCTTCGGCCGAGAATCCGTGGGCGGTGATCAGGTCCGTCACCTCGGGTCTTCCCTCGGTCAGGACGCCCGTCTTTTCAATAATGACGGTTTGAATCCCGGAGGCCGCCTCAAGGGCTTCTCCGCCCCGGATCAGGATGCCGCTCTCCGCTCCGCGCCCCGTCCCCACCTGGACGGCGGACGGCGTCGCAAACGCCAAAGCGCACGGGGAGGCGACGATCACGACCGCCGCAAAGCTCAACAGGGCCGGGTGGAACGCGGGCGCCGGGCCGAGAAGCAGCCAGAGGGTGAATGTGATGAGGGCCGTCCCGATCACCGCCGGAACGAAGACCGCGGCCGGCCGGTCGGCCGTCCCCTGGATGGGGGCGGGGCGCCCTTGCGCGCTTTCCACCCGCTTGGCGGTTCGGGCCAGCGCGGTTTCCGCGCCGGCCGCCCGGACTTCGAAGAGGAAGCGGTCCGTAATGTTCAACGCGCCGGCGAACACCTCGTCGCCGACGCCCTTGTTCACGGGGAGACGTCCGCCCGCCCCGCCGGATTCGTCGAGACTCGACCCTCCCTCCACGATGACCCCGTCCGCGGGAACCCGGTTCCCGGGGTCGACCAGAATTCGGCTCCCGATCCGGACCTGGTCGGCGGGGATGTCCCACTCGCGGCCATCATGGAAAATCCGAGCGGCCTTCGGCCGAAGCCCCCGGAGGTTTTTCACGGCCGCCCGGGCCCTTCCCCGGGCCGCGACCTCGAGCCGCCGGCCCAGGAGGATGAGGGTGGTCATGATCGCCGCCGCGTCGAAATGCGGACGGGGCTCGTCGCCGATCCCGCGCAGAAAATCCGGAAAGAGGACCGCGGCCGCGCTGTAGAAGTAGACGGTCGAGGTCCCGAGGGCGATGAGGGTGTTCCCGTCCGCGCCCCAGCGGCGCGCCGCCGCCCAGGCCCCCCGATAGAACGCCCGGCCGGTGTAAAACTGGACAAGGGTCGCCAAGAGCCAGACGATGTAGACGCTCGGGAGCCGCTGCGGCGCGAGGGTCGACAGCCCCTCCAGGCCCCCCAGAAGAATGAGGACCGAAAGCGCGCCGGAAAGGATGAACCCGGCGGAGAGGGAGCGGGCCTCGCGATTGCGCGCCTCCTCCTCCCGGTCGGCGAGCTCCGCTTCGGGGGCCTCCAACGCGCTGTACCCGGCCAACTTGATGGCGGCCCGCAGGTCCGAATCGCCGGAAAGTCCGGGGAGGGATTCCACCGTCGCCCTGCCCGTTGCCGGGTTGACGTTCGCCGACAGGACGCCCGGCGCCTCCCGGAGCGCCCGCTCGATGTCCGATACGCGGGAGGCGCACGACAATCCCTGAACGGCCAGGGTCGTCCGGACGGCGGCGACGCCGCCGCCGCTTTCCTCCACGCTTCGGACGAGCTGGGGAATCGTCACCCACCGGGAGTCATAGTGGACGGTGGCGCGCTCGGTCTCGATGTTCACGCCGGCGTAGGAGACGCCCGGAGCGGCCGAGAGCTTCTCCTCCAGCCGGGATGCGCGCGCGAGGTCCGATATTCCGGTGACGGGCAGATCGATCCGCGCGTCGAACCGCGAGGCTGGCCGCGGGGGGGAAAGGGGGAGAGGGGGCGCCGGCCCGCGTCGATTCGGACGCCGCCGTTTCATCGTTCGGGGCCGGGGCGGTGTCAAACGTTTCCGGCCGCGCGGAAGGGCGCGGTCTCCCGGTGTGCTCGGAAGAGAGGGTGATGGCTTGAATCTCCGGCAGGGGGGGCGTCCGGAATCGCCGTAGGAGAGAACCCGCAGGCCGTGCTCGGGAAGGTCCTTCTCTGCGCTTATCTTATATGATTTTAGCCCGAATTTCTTGGAAATTTGAGAAAGGGGTGAGAAAGGCCGCGGCGCGTCCCGGTCATTCGTCGAGGAAGTCCGGCCGCGGGGAGTCGCGCTTGAGCTGTTGTCAGGGGTCCGGTTTTGCTCAGGCGCGGCGGGGTCCCAGGAGGCCCGTCGGCGATTCCGCGGTGGAATGGAGCCCCCGACGATGGGTTCACATAGGGAGGCCGGACCCGGCAAGGGTGTTCTTCAGCAAAGCGCCGGTGACGACGTTCTTCAGGTCCGAGAGGGTGTAGGGTTTTCCCAGGAAAGCGCCGCTCAGGTTCGATTCGGCGAAGGCTTCTATCGGGAAGCCGCTGGAGAGGATGAATTTCGCGTCCGGATCGATTTCCCGGATGGCGACCATGGTTTCTAAGCCGTCCATTCCCGGCATCATCGCGTCCAGAAGCGTCACATCGATTTCGGATTGCTTCAGCGCGTAGAGCTTCAGGGCATCCGGCCCGTCCTTGGCCGTCAGGGTTTCGTACCCCTCCCGGTTGAGAAACTTGGCGACCAGCTTCCGCATTGCGGATTCATCGTCGACGATCAGGACCGTGGGGCGCGGGTGTCTGTGTTTTTGCATGGGCGCTAGTTCCGCTCGGCGGGTTGGTCCGGGGACGCGGCCACAAGGACGATCTCGAATTCCGACCCGTCGTCGTCGGTGATCGAAAAAGACGCCGCGCCCCCGAGTGAGCGGATGATGGATTCGACGATCGGCAGGCTCGGGTGTATCAACATCGGCGCCGGCATGTCTTGGGAAGGCGGCGCCTGGGAATTTCCGCGGACCGGGGTGCGGGAGATGTAGACGCGGACCTTCGTCTCGGATGGGAGGGCGCCGTCGATTCGATCGGCGGTGGCGAACACCAGGCTTTTCACGCCATCGTATCGATTTTCGGCCAAAAGGAGAGACAGGAGCACCTGCTCCAAAACGTCCGGATCCGCATAGACCGGCGGAAGACCCGGCTCGATGTGATAATTCAACTGGGTCCTGCGGCTCGGAAATCGTTCGGTCAAGTGAATGGCTTCCAGGAGCAGACTGGCGAGATGAACCGGTTCTTTCCGATCTCCCTGCACGCGGTGGGCGAGAGCGGAGAGCCGGCTGTTCAACTCGGCCGCCTCCTGGGCGGTTTTCTCGATCTCTTCCAGGTTCTTGGCCGATTCGTGCGGGCCCTCCGCCTCGGTCGTCATGAGGTTCAGATACCCGATGATGTGATTCAGCAGGTTGTTCAAATTGTGGCAGAACGAGCCCGAGAGCTCGCCCAGATTCTGGAGGCGAAGGGCTTCGGTCCGGTCGGATTCACGCCGGGGAAGGGGTCCGTCGTTGTCGCGGGATTGGGTGAGGTCTTTCGCGGATCCGCCCCCCGCCTGCCCTTGCAGAAGAATGTCACCGGCTTGGCCGGCGCCGCGCTCGGGCTCGGTGCGCATTTTCCTCCCCGCATATCCGGGATTGGCGGCTCGCGCTTCCTTCCAGCGATGGAAGAAAGCGGCCTCGCGGCCGGTGAATGGTTGAGCCGGGACCACGCTCGAAGCCGGGTTTTCCGCGGAGAGGATTGGTTCGGTCTCTCACGCTTCCCGGACTTGGACCGGCTATTTCCATCAAAAGGGACACAGATATATCATAGGGAAGACTCAATTTCTGTACCAGAGCGCTGGAAATCGGCCGGGGAGTTTGCCCGGATTCTCATAAGCCATTTTGAAAGAATGGGTTAGCTGATCACCTTGGCGGCGAATCCCGCCGGGGTTGATTGAATTTCGCGGGCGCCTGGCGTGAATCCATCGCGGGATGTCGGAAATCCGTCGGGATTTCGACACGCCGACCGGTCCGTAACGAAGCGTTTTCCGGTGCGGCTCGTGATTTCCGATAGGGGGTCGCGCGGCAATTTCTTCACGCGGGTCGGTTGACCCCCGATCGGAAACGCGCCGATGACGGGGAATGGCGCCCGGTGAATCAAGGGCGCTTTGGGGCCGTCCGGCGGGCCCGCTGAATCCGTTGCTTCAGGGCTTTTTCCAGATCCCCGGTTTGGGGCCGGCGGCCGTAAAGGTTTTTCTTTTCGCCGGGATCCGTTTTGAGGTTGAAAAGCCGCTTCGGTTTTCCGAGGCCGAGGAGAAGCTTCCAGCCGTCGCGCAGGACGTAATGATACCCGCCCTTTTCCGTCTCGGCCTCGCCGAACGCGGTTGAACGGTTCGTCGCCGCGGGGAAGGACCCCCGCTCGGTGAGCAGGCTTCGTCCTTGAATCCCGGTCGGGTGAGGGAAGCGGAGCAGGTCGAGGAGGGTCGGCATCAGGTCCACCTGTTCGGCGACGCCGCCGACGGATTGTCCGCTTTTCCAGCGGGAAGGCTGCCGGAGGATCAGGGGAATCCGGACCAGATCCTCCCACATCGTTCCGCCGTGGCCGAATTCACCGCCGACGCCGAATTTCTCTCCGTGGTCCGAGGTGATCACGACGAGCGAGCGCTCAAGCCAGCCTACCGATTTCATCTTGTCGAGGAGTCGGCCCACCTGGTCGTCCACGAACCGGAGCGCGCCGTCGTATCGGGCGACTTCATTTTTGGCCTCCCGGGCGTTGCGCGCGCTTTCCTTCATACAGATTTCCGGGCCGTCGTATTTTGGGTCGAACAGCCGCTGATAAGGCTTGGGGAGGCACCGGGGCCAGTGGAGGTCGTGGAAGAAAAGAAACAGGAAGAAGCGGCTCCGGTCCGGGTCGTAATCCCCCCGGCCGGTGGCGTAATCCATGAAACCCAGGACCTTGTCCGTGAATCGGTCGGCGGATTCCATGGACGGCAGCCCGAGGCCGGCCAGGAGGAGATCGTTCTTCTTCGTATCCAGCCATTGAAGGGCATGGCTCACGTAGGGCCAAGCCCCCGTCAACTTGAGCCAGACGAAAAGTTGCTGGGCGCCCGCCATTCGGAACGGCGTCTCTTCCCATGCGCTGTAGAGGTAGTCCGCGCCCCGATCGAAGCGGTGTCGTTGATCGATAAACCAATGGGGCGTAAAGAACGCCGTGTTGTACCCCCGTTTTTGGAGGATCTCCGTGAGCAAGGGGCCGTTTCTCGGCAGGGGTTCTCCCAGGCGGAGGAGGCCGTGGCCCGAGGGATATCGTCCGGTCAAAAAGGAGGCCACCGTCTGTGATGTCTCGTTGGAATTCGCGCGGAAGCCCGTGAAGCGAACGCCCTCCCGGGCCAGCCGGGAGATGACGGGCGAAGTGTCTTTGGAATACCCGTAGGCGTTCAGGTGGTCCGAACGAAGGGTGTCCACCACGATGAAGAGGATGTGGGGGGGGAGCTTGCCGGGCCGCGTGATTTTCCGCAGCGGGGCCTTCCGGATAAAAAAGTCGTAATCCAGGCGGACGTTGGGGAGCGCAATCAGTCCCCAAATCGCCCACGCGGCGAGGATTCCCGCCAGCCCCGAAGCAACGGCCTGAACGCGCCGGCGGGGTTGTCCGGCCAGGAGGCGAATCCCTCCGATGAACAGCAGCGCGGCGGCCGGCGCCACGAAGATCAGGGAGCGGGCGATGATGAGGAGCAGGCTGAGGGCGATGAAGGTCGAAAGGAAAAGCCCGAGGTCCCCGCGCGCGGATTCCCGCTGAGCCCGGCCGAAGGCGGTCTTCGGAATCAGCCACCGTGCAAGGATGTAGACGATCACCACCAACGGCAGGTTCAACAACGTGGCGACCAGTGTGTAGTTGACCGCGTCCGCCCGGACGGAATTCGCGAATCCGTAGTTCCACAGGGTCAGCCGGCTCGCCTCGACGATCCCGAGCGCGAGCGAGGTCCCCACGCATCCCCCAATCCGGCTAAAAGTTCTCTTGATCGGCCCCATGAGCTATCGGTTTCCCTGTCTCGAAGGTTGTGGCGGCCCGGCGCCCCAAAAAAACTGAAAAGCATGATCCGGATCATGGTTCAGAGCGCACGGAGGCGGCATCTTCTCGGGTTGTGGAGGGTATGTAACTTGTTTCATAAGTGCATGTGCCCATATAGCGAGGTTTTCATATGGCGGGACCCGTGCTCCGGTACGCACTCCTCGAGCTCCTCAGTGATCGGCCCCTGACGGGCTACGACCTCACGAAGCGGTTCGGGGCTTCGTTGATCTTCTTCTGGCACGCCGGCCACACGCAGATATACCGTGAGCTCAAGCGGATGGAGGGGGAGGGCTGGGTTGTCTCGCGTTGCGAGATCCAGGACGGACGCCCCAACCGAAAGGTCTACTCTGTCACCGAGAAGGGAAAGGAGGCCCTCGTCGGCTGGTTGCGGACGGAATCCCTCCTCCAGCAGCCCAAAGACGAGATGCTCCTGAAGGTGTTCGGCTTCGGACTTCTCCCGCCCGAAGAAGCCATTGGCTCACTCGAGCGCCATCTGGGCCTTCACGAGAAGCGCCTGGAGACCTTCCGAGGCGTCGAGGCCGGCCTCAGGGACCGGTGGGGCCCTCTCCAGGGGACTCCCTCCGAGAAGGACCCGCTCTTCTGCCGGCGCCTCACACTATATCAGGCCATCGCCGGCGAGGAAATGTACATTCGGTGGTGCCGGTGGGCCGTGGAGCAGATTCGGATTCGCGAGGCCGCGCGGCCGGATGCGGCGGGTGAGGAAGTGAAGACGACCGATGCCTTTGCCGTTTCCGCTTCGGCGGGCCTTTGAGAAGGAGAGGAGGGAATGCCTGCTTCCGCGCACCGTTGGTTGATGAGCGCCCCCGGAGAGCCGATGACGAAGTCGGACTTCGATCCGTTCCCCCCGGACCCCGGCGAGGTGGTGGTCGAGGTCGCCGGCTGCGGTGTCTGCCACACGGACCTCGGTTACCTTTATGACGGTGTCCGCACGAACCATCCCCTGCCTTTGACCCTCGGCCACGAGATCAGCGGGCGCGTTGTCGCCGCCGGCGAGGGCGCGGGCGAATGGGAGGGCCGGGCGGTGATCATCCCCGCCGTCATCCCCTGCGGCGAGTGCGACCTGTGCAGGCGCGGCAGGGGCACCATCTGCCGCCGGCAGCAGATGCCCGGCAACGACATCCAGGGCGGCTTCGGCACCCACATCAAGGCGCCGGCCCGCGGGCTCTGCCCGGTGGACGAGGGGCGCCTCGCTTCTTCCGGTATGCAGCTTGCCGATGTCTCGGTGGTGGCGGACGCCGTGACCACGCCCTATCAAGCGGTGGTGCAGGCGGACGTGAAGCCGGGAAGCCTCGCCGTGGTAATCGGCGTCGGCGGCGTCGGCGGCTACTGCGCCCAGGTCACCAACGCGTTCGGGGCCACCGTCGTGGCCGTGGACATCGACCGGAAGAAGCTGGACACCATTGCCGAACATGGCGCCGCCGAGACCTTCAATGCCCGTGAGATCGGCGGCCGCGATCTCAAAAAGGCGATCTCCGCCATCGCCAAGGAGAAGGGCCTGCCCGCCACCGAATGGTTCATTTTCGAGTGCTCGGGCACCAAGTCCGGGCAAGAGACCGCCTTCGGTCTTCTGGTGCACGGCGCCACCCTTGGGGTGGTGGGCTTCACCATGGAGAAGGTGGAGATTCGGCTCTCCAACTTGATGGCGTTCCACGCCCGGGCGCTGGGCAACTGGGGCTGCCCGCCGGAGCTCTATCCGGGCGCGCTCGATCTTGTTCTCGACGGCAAGGTTCAGCTTTTGCCCTTCGTCGACAAACGCCCCCTGGAAGAGATCAACACCGTCTTCGAGGCGGTTCACGCCGGCAAGATGACTCGCCGCGCCATCCTCGTTCCGAACGCCTGAGCGGCCGGTCGCCGAACCGGTCCGTCCGGTGGCCGGGCCGGCGCGTTCAACGGCAACGTCTGAAGGGAGCTCGACACAAGATGACTCGCGAGACCGCAGAAGTGATGAGCCGGACCGCCCCCGCCGAGCTCCAGGACCACAATCTGGCGGGGGGGGGGGAGGAGCGCGTGGTCGAGGGGGTCCTTTTCGAGAAGCGTCCGGCCAAGACCCCCGACGGCGGGGCGGCCGGCGGCCTCTATAACGCCTGGATCACCCTGGACAATCCCCAGCAGTACAACTCCTATACCACCGAAATGGTGAAGGGGGTGATCCTCGCCTTCCGCGAGGCCTCCAACGCCCGCGACGTCAACGCCGTGGTGTTCACCGGTTCCGGCGACAAGGCGTTCTGCACTGGCGGGAACACGAAGGAATACGCCGAGTACTACGCGGGCAACCCGCAGGAGTACCGGCAGTACATGCGGCTGTTCAACGACATGGTGTCGTCCATCCTCGGCTGCGACAAGCCGGTGATCTGCCGGGTCAACGGCATGCGCATCGGCGGCGGACAGGAGATCGGGATGGCCTGCGATTTTTCCGTCGCCCAGGACCTGGCCCGCTTAGGACAGGCCGGCCCCAAGCACGGTTCCGCGCCCATCGGCGGTTCCACCGACTTCCTGCCCGTCCTGATCGGCGGCGAGCAGGCCATGGTTTCGGGCGTCCTTTGCGAGCCGTTCTCGGCCCACAAGGCGTACCGCCTCGGGATCGTCCTGGACATCGTCCCGGCGCTGAGGGTCGAGGACCGGTTCGTCCCCAACCCGTTGGTGTGGGTCGACCGCATGTTCGACGAATACGGCCGCATCCTCTACGGCGAGAGCAAGACCGGCGATGAGCTGGAGGGGGCCAAGGGGCTTGTGAAACGGGGCGAGGTGGACCTGAGCCTTCTCGACGAGCGGGTGGAGGAGTTGTGCGGCAAGCTGCTCCTCACCTTTCCCGATTGCACGACCAAGACTTTGGAGGAGCTACGCAAACCGAAGCTGGAGGCGTGGAACCGCAACAAGGAGAACTCCCGCGCCTGGCTCGCCCTCAACATGACGACCGAGGCCCGCGCCGGATTCCGCGCCTTCAACGAGGGCACGCGGGAAACCGGACGGGAGATCGACTTTGTGGCCCTGCGGCAAGCGCTGGCCCGGGGCACGCCGTGGTCGCCGGAGCTGACCGAGAGCCTGATGCCGAAGACAGAAGTGAAATCATGAGCGGGGGACCCCTGAAGGTGTGGCGGGACCGAGACGGCGGGCTCCTGCGCCTTCGCCTCGCCCGGCCCAAGGCCAACATCATCGACGCCGGGATGATCGCCGCGCTGGCCGAGGCGTTCGCCGAACCCCCGGATTCGCCGGACCTGAACGGCGTGTTGCTGGACCACGAGGGTCCCCACTTCAGCTTCGGGGCCAGCGTCGAGGAGCACCTGCCCGGTCAGTGCGCGGCCATGCTCAAGGGCTTTCACCGGCTGATCGGACGGATGGTGGAATGCCCGGTGCCCGTCCTGGCGGCCGTGCGCGGCGAGTGCCTGGGGGGCGGCCTGGAGTTGATCAGCGCCGGCAGCCTGATCTTCGCCGCCCCCGACGCCCGGCTCGGCCAGCCCGAGATCAAGCTGGCGGTCTTCGCGCCCGCCGCGAGTTGCCTGCTGGCCGAGCGCATCGGCCGCCCGCGTGCGGAGGACCTTTTGTTTTCGGGGCGCAGCGTTGCGGGCGGGGAGGCGGCGGCCATGGGGCTCGTGAACGCGGTCGCCGAGGACCCGGAGGCGGCGGCGCTGGCCTACTTCGACGAGCGCCTGGCCCCGTTGAGCGGCAGCTCGCTGCGCTTCGCCGTGCGCGCTGCCCGCGGGGGGTTCACCGACCGGGTCAAGGCCCGGCTGGCCGAAGTCGAGGACCTTTACCTCTCCGGCCTGATGGGCACCCGCGACGCCGTCGAGGGGCTCGAGGCCTTCATCCAAAAGCGGCCGGCCGTCTGGGAAAACCGTTGAGGCATGACCCATCAATCCACCAAAGAGATCGTTGAGCGCTGCGAGGCCCTGTTCGAGGACCTGAATTTCACCTGCGTCCGCGAATGGAAGGCGGCCGAGGCGGGCCGAAAGGTGATCGGCTACATGCCGGTCTACGTGCCGCGCGAGCTCATCCACGCCGGCGGCATGTTGCCGATGGGGATTCTCGGGGGGGGCGATTCGCTCGAGGTGATCCACGGCGACGCCTACTACCAGAGCTACATCTGCCGCATCCCGCGCTCGACCATCGAGCTCGCCCTCACCCGGCGGCTGGACTTCGTCGACGGCCTGCTGTTCCCCAGCATCTGCGACGTCATCCGCAACCTCTCCGGCATGTGGAAGCTGATGTTTCCCGACGTCTACGTCCGCTACTTCGACGTGCCGCAGAACTTCCGGGACGAGATCGGCGGCGAATACTACATCCGCGAGCTTCGGGAGCTCCAAGAGGGTCTGGAGGCGGTGGCGGGACGGAGGATCACCGACGAGGACCTGCGGCGCTCCGTCGCCGTCTACAACGAAAACCGCCGCCTCGTGAACGAGGTCTACGACTTTCGGGCCCGGCAGCCGTGGAAGGCCCCGACCTCGGAGGTCTACCTGCTCATGCGGGCCGGCATGGTGTTGCCGGTGGAGGAGCATTCCCGCCTCCTGTGGGACTACCTGGCCGGGGCCGAGACGGAGGATCGGCCCATGCGCGATAACTGCCGCATCCTGCTCCAGGGCCCGTTTTGCGAGCAACCGCCGCTTAACCTGATCAAGTCCATCGAGCTGGCGGGCTGCTACATCGTGGACGACGAATTCATGCTGGTGCACCGCTGGTTGCTGGAAGACGTGCCGGTTAAAGGAGACCCCGTCGCCAACCTGGTCACCGCCTTCCTGCATCACTCGAGCGCCGCGGCCGTCAAGTACGAGCCCGACGGCGCGCAGAAGGGCCGGTTCCTGGTGGAGACCGTCCGCCGCCGGGGCGCCGAGGGCGTCATCTTCGCCGCGCCCAGCTTTTGCGACCCGGCCCTTCTCGACTGGCCCATGCTGGCCAAGGCCCTCTCGCGGGAGAACGTCCCGCACATCTCCTTCAAATACGCCGAGAACTCCGGCCAGATGCAGCCCATCCGCGAGCAGGCCGGAACGTTCGCCGATTCCATCAAACTGTGGAGCGAATGATGAGCGTCCAACTGCAAGCGGGCCCGCCGAAGGGGGAGGAGGTCAAGGAGCCTTCGATGCTCAAGCAGAAGGCCCTGATCGCAGAGAACTACGAGAAGCTGACCGGCGCCCGGGAGTCGGGCCGTAAGGTCGCGTCCACCTACGTCCCCGGAAACCTGAACGAGTTGATCCTGTGTTTCGACATGCTCAACAACCTGCCGGAGATCAACGCTATTCAAAATGGGATGCGGAAAAAGAGCGGCGCGATGATCCTGGAGGCCGAGAAGCGGGGCCATTCCGAGGATGTCTGCACGTACGTGAAGGCGGACATCGGGATGATGGCCAAGGGCAACATCGCGCCCAACGGCAAGCCCATGCCCGATCCCGACCTGCTGCTTCTGTCCTACACGGGCTGCTTCACCTTCATGAAGTGGTTCGAGCTGTTGCGGGACGAGTACGGCTGCGAGACCGTGATGCTCCACATCCCCTACGAGGGCGACGGGAGGGTCACCCCGAACATGCGCGAGTACGTGGTCAAACAGCTCCGGGAGGAGGTGATCCCGGCGCTCGAGCGGGTGAGCGGGGTCAAGTTCGACATCGACCGCCTGCGTGAGCACCTGCGCAATTCGGCCGCGGCCGAGGACGACTTTGTCTGGGTGCTCCAGAGCGCCAAGAACGTCCCCTCGCCCATCGATGCCTACTTCGGCGGCGTCTTCTACATCGGCCCCATTTTCACCGCTTTCCGCGGCACGGGCGAAGCGGTGGAGTACTACCGGGTCCTGCGCGGGGAAATCGCGGCGCGCCTGGCCCGGGGGAAGGGGCCGGTCACGCCCGAGGGGGAGATGGGCGAGGAGAAGTACCGCCTGGTCGTCGAGGGACCGCCCAACTGGACCCACTTTCGGGATTTCTGGAAGATGTTCTATGAAGAAGGGGCGGTGGTGGTGGCCAGCACCTACACGAAGGTCGGCGGCGTCTACGACTTCGGCTTCCGCCACGATCCGGACCACCCGCTGGAGACCCTGGCCGATTACTGCCTGGGGTGCTACACCAACCTCAATCTGCCGCAGCGGGTCGAGATGATCGAGACCTACATGAACGAGTACCGGGCCGACGGCTTCCTGATCAACTCGATCAAGAGCTGCAACAGCTTCTCCGCCGGCCAGCTTTTGATCATGCGGGAGATCGAGCGACGCACCGGAAAATCCGCGGCCTTCGTCGAGTCCGACCTGGTGGATCCCCGGTACTTCTCCGCCGCCAACATCAAGAACCGCTTGGAAAGCTGGTTTCAGATGATCGACCAGAAGCGCCGCGGCGCGGAGACCGGCGCGGCGGACGCTTGAACGAAACGGGGCGCCCATGAAGTGCTACATCGGAATCGACCTCGGCTCCCCCACCACCCAG
>JASLXW010000359.1 GCA_030740135.1 Nitrospinota bacterium | reverse complement strand
ATCGATTTTGAGCAGATCAAGGATGGTCGACATCAGGTCAACGTGACTGGTGAGTTGATCGACGTACGCGGTCTTCGGAACAATCCATTTATTGTAAATCAACAGCGGAACCTTGATATTCACTTCATTATATTCCGGAACGTCCTCATCCTCCAGGCGTTTCTCCCGGATCTCCGGAAAGATTCCCCGCACGCCATGATCGGAAAAAATGATGATGAGAGTTCTTTCGGCAATCTTCAGCTTTTCCACACGGCGAATGAGCTCTCGAATCAGGCGATCTTGACAGCGGATTGCGTTCCGGTATCTCCCATACAGGCCCGATTTCGAAAATCTCTTGGCTTCCTCTTTGGGGCACCAATATGGGTAATGCGAGTTCTGCGGCTCGAGAACCATGAAAAACGGCTGGTCTCCGAGACTCTTGATCCATGCCAATCCCTTATCGAGAAGAATCTAGTCGTCCACCATGAAGGACTGACCATACCAAGCCGAAAGATGCTTATACTTTTTCGATTCATCGACATTCTCACTGGGGTTGTAAACATAATCGAACTTCAAGATGTTCCGAAGCACATGACTCAGAAAATCCATTCGATGGGATTCGGTCGTCAGGATGGCGGTCGTGTACCCCGCTTGTTTCAGCTTATGGAGGATATGATCCTTTAGAAATACGTACTCGAATCTACTGAGGGACGTCCCATAATTTGCACTCATGATTGAATAGAAGGCCAGGTTCGAATACAGGGAGGTTGTGTAATGGTTACGAAACACGACCGCATGCTTGCCTATAGAACGCAGGCCGGGAGCCAATTTCTGAACAGCGGGATTTTCAGTGTTGAAAACTTCGTACGGTGTACTTTCCATTGAATAGAAGATGACATTGAGTCTTTCTTTCGGCGGGATGAGCCAAAAGGCTTTTTCCTTCGGTGCAAGAGGGATGACTTTTCTGAGGACCCCTTTCTTATCGACCACCGCCCCCCGGGTGACATATTCGTGAGCCAGCGACCGAAGGATGGCCTCGAAATAAGTTGCTGACAGGCGCGTTCTTGGAACATGGACCCCCTGGACGAGGAGCCCAAGGACGGCCAGGCCGGTCGGGATGGAAAACCAAAACCTGATAGAGACAGCGGAGACGCGTCGGAACCCTCCCAGAAAAATAAGGATTCTCTTACAAACAAACGGCGTGAGGGAAATGATCAGGATAAGCAGACCGAGTTTCCAGAGCATTGGTGAATTGACGCCATGGAGTCCTTGGAAAACAATATACTCACGAACCCTTTGGAGAATAAAGGCGTTGATCGGAGTAAAGAACCGGAGAGAGACCGCATAGCTTACGAAATTGAAGATAAGGGCAATCAAGTAGATCAGGGTAACCGGGACGATCCTGACCGACCTCCGCAAATAGAACAACGGCCAGAGGATGACGCCCAGGAGAAGAGTCTCCAGGTTGAGCTTCAGGAAGACGATCAGTATATCGACAAGGTCAAGGCGCCGGCGAAGAGCGCCGTTTTCCATGACCTTCAACACAAAGGCGGTGAGAAAGTAGGGGAGAAGAAAGGGAACGGTAAAACCGAGGGGAAAAGGACCTGCGTTGCCGGCTTTTGGGGACCTCAATAGGGGCCTCAGTCGAAGCGTGTCCGCGAGTGAAAGAAACTTTCAGCGGGTCCCCGTCAGACCGGACGAGGGAAAAGGCGTCGAATGTCCATTCTCGTCTTGCCGAACAGTGGTGTGAGAACATTCCGCCCGGTCCGGACCCGGGCAACCATGAAAATTGTTTCTTTAGAGCGCTCTCCACACCCCGCCGGGAGCCAAACCCTGTCGATCCCCGATGCGCCCCGGCGAACCAACATCTTGAAAAGATATCCCGGGCGGCCCACCTCCGCAAGAGGCAAAGCCGAACGCCGCGGACTGCCACACCCGACCCGGCGTGAAGCCGGAGGCCGCCTTCACCGAAGCCGGTTGCGGCGCGGTCGGGGCCAACCTATGATGGGATGAAACCTTCACCATCAATGGACCCCCGGACGTTGCCCATGGCCAGACGTAGGATGGAAGCCCTTCTTCTCAGCCGGGACGCCGCGCTTGCGGACAAGCTGGATGGAGTGTTGAATTCTTTGGGTTTCAGCATTGTCCGGAACGCGCCCCCCCATCGGGCGGGAGGGAAACCGCCCCGGATGCCCAGGGCCGACGCCGGGCCCCCGCTCCTCATTGTGGACGGGCGGTATTATCTGGGCGTCTGTCTATCCGATCCATCGGTCGAGGCGCCGGCCCCCCCCACGCTCCTCCTGTTGGACGCCGGGGACATCGAGATCCCGGCCGGCCCGCTCATGGCGGACGAGGTGGCGTATCTTCCCCTCCGGGCGGAAGAGGTTCGCCTCCGCGTCCGGAACCTTTCGGGGCCCCGGGTGTACGGCCGGCCGGATCCACCTGGATCCGCCCCATCCAAGGCGCCGTCCCGCGGTTCGGCGAAAGCGGAGGTCGCCGCCGCCGCTTCGGGCCTCCGGTTGGACGAAGAGCGGTACGAGATCACGCTGGACGGCAAGCCCCTGGACCTGGCTTTCCGGGAGTACGAGTTGCTCAAACACCTGATGACGCATCCGGGCAGGACCTTCACGCGCGAGCACCTGCTCGCCCGGGTCTGGGGGGAGGATTACTTGGGGGGAACGCGCACGATCGACGTCCACATCCGGCGTCTGCGCATCAAATTGGAGGCGGGCGGGCGCGGGCGCATCAAGACGGTCCGCAGCGTGGGATACAAATTCACCGGTTGAATCAGTGCGGCTCACAACGAATTAACACGGAATTCATCCTGCCGTAATCTTCCTGAAACATTCCTCGGTTATATAGAGCGGGTCTCTTCGAGCTCTCCGGCTTGTCCGGGCATGCCTCGGATGAGGTCGGAATACGGGGTCCGTGAAGGTCTTCCGTTCAAAAGACCGGTCCGTCGCGGTGGGTTTTCTTCCGCCTCTCCACCCTGGTGGGCATTTTGCAATCCCATTGGGCCGGACATCCATCGTCAGCTTTCCATAAGGAGGACCGAATGGCCAAGACCACGAAACGCGCGTCATCCGCCGCCAAAGGCGCCGGGAAGGCCACCCCGGCCAAGTCCAAGGACCGGGAGTACATCCTTCGTTTAGCGAAGGAGAACAACGTCAAGTTCATCCGGATGTGGTTCTCGGACATTCTGGGCAACCTCAAGAACTTCGCCATCACGTATGATGAGCTGGCGACCACCCTCTACGAGGGCCAGGGCTTCGACGGCTCCTCCATTCAGGGTTTCGCGCGTATCGACGAAAGCGACATGGTCGCGATGCCCGACACCTCCACGTTTCAACTGCTCCCGTGGCGAACCGGCCCGCAGGGGCGCGTCGGCCGGATGTTCTGCAACATTCTCAATCCCGACGGCGCCCCTTATGAGGGCGACCCCCGGTATATCCTGACGCGGAACCTGAAAGAGGCCGCCGACTTGGGATACACGTTCTACATCGGACCGGAGCTGGAGTTTTTCCTCTTCAAGAATTCCGGCGGAACGGAGATCCTCGATCACGGCGGGTACTTCGACATGACCTCGCTGGACGCGGCCAGCAACTTCCGGCGCGACGCCGTCCTGACCCTTCAGGCCATGGGGATCGACGTCGAGTACAGCCACCACGAGGTCGGACCCAGCCAGCACGAGATCGACCTGCGCTACACCGACGCCCTCACCATGGCGGACAACTGCATGACCTACCGGCTGGTCGTGAAGGAAACGGCCATGGCCCACGACATGTACGCCACCTTCATGCCCAAGCCGCTGTTCGGCGAGAACGGCAGCGGCATGCACACCCACCAGTCGCTCTTCAAAGGGACCAAAAACGCCTTCTTCGACCCGAAGGACAAAAACTCCCTGTCCGACGTGGCGAAGAGATACATCGCGGGCCTGTTGCGGCACATCCCCGAGATCAACGTCGTCCTGAACCAGTGGGTCAACTCCTACAAGCGGCTGGTCCCCGGCTACGAGGCGCCCGTGTACCTCACCTGGGCCATCCGTAACCGCTCGGACCTGGTCCGCGTACCCGTCTACAAGCCCGGCCATGAGCAGGCCACCCGGGTGGAGCTTCGCTCTCCGGACCCGGCCTGCAACCCCTACCTCGCCTTTTCGGCCATGCTGGCCGCCGGTCTCGCCGGAATCAAGGGGAAGTACAAGCTGGCCGCTCCGGTCGAGCGCAACGTTTACGAGATGGACGCGCAAGAGCGGGAGAAGCTGGAGATCCGGGAGCTGCCCTCCGACCTGAACGAGGCCATCAAGGCGGCCGAGGACAGCGAGCTCCTGCGCAAGTGTCTGGGCGACCACGTCTTCACCAAGCTGCTCGACAACAAGCGAATGGAGTGGCACGAGTACCGCGCCCACGTCTCGCAGTTCGAGCTGGAAAGG
>JASLXW010000358.1 GCA_030740135.1 Nitrospinota bacterium | reverse complement strand
GCTCAGATCCATGCTCATTTCACGACTCTCCTTTGCCAGAATACGCGATCACGTCGTCGGCGGGGACGACGCAAGACCTGGGTTCTCATAGACTGTGGCGGAATCTCGGACCAACGTCCGAAACGTATCAGATTCCGTTGATCGACACAACCAATCGCGGCGGGCCGATCAATCCTCGTCTCCGCCGATGTCGATGAGGACGCCCGCCCCCCGCTCCACGGCGCGTCGCTCGATGTGCTGGGCGGTGACAAGATCCTGAATCGGGACGCCCATGGATTTGTAATACGTAATCTCGTCGTCCGACTCCCGGCCGGGCCGGCGGCCGTCCACCAGATCGGCGATGCCCGCCACCTGATCCTCCCGGATGACGCCCTCCTGAATGGGGACCAACAGGTCCCCCGCGTTGGCCATGCAGTCCGTCCGGCTGTCCACAACCCACTTCGACGCCCGGCGGATGGTCTCCGTGTCCACCTCCCGGGCCGTCGCCTCGTAGGCCCCGGCGGAGACGACGAATGTCCCCGGCTTGAGCGCCGCGCCCGGAAGCACGGGGGTGTGGGAAGTGGTCGCAACGACGACGATATCGGCGTCGCCGACGGCCGCCTCGCGCGATTCGACCAGCTCGATATCGGTCGGAACCCGGCCGCCCAGGCCGGCCATCCGCTCGATGAACTCCCGGCCCCGTTTCTCTGTCCGCGTCGACACCCGGACCTTCTCCAGGGGGCAGACCTCCGCGATGGCCTCGAGCTGGTTACGCGCGACGCGCCCGGCCCCGATGACAACGACGGTCCGGCTGTCCTTTCTCGCGAGGAGCCGGGCCGCGAGGCCCGTTCCCGCGCCGGTGCGCAGGTCCGTCAGGTGCCCGCCCTCCATCACCGTCGTCGGACGTCCCGTCTCCCCGTCGAACATGGCAACGAGGGCCGTCATCCGGGGAACGGCCTTTCTCTCGTTCTCATAGAAATCGGAGACGACCTTGACCCCGTACCCCCGGCCCGCCTTGAGAAATGACGGGTTGAAGATTGCGATTCCGGGCGGCGTCTCCGAGACGGCGAAGCTCCGCAGGCCCTCGACCAAGCGGTCCTCGGCCAGAATCCGGAAGGCCTCGGCTTGCACGTCAATCGCCTCGGACATGCTGAGAAGCGAGCGCACGTCCCGCTCGCTCAGGATTCGAAGCTCCATGGATTTCCTCCGGCCCTCCCGGCAGTTATTCCACCGGCCACCGCGTCTTGTTCAAGTGACCGAGACCCGCCCGCTTCAGGATGGCCCGGCCGCACTTCTGGACCTCCTTCAACAGGGAGTCCTCGTCGATCCCCAGGACCTTTCCGCCCTCCATCACGACCTTCCCGTCGATGACGGCGGTGTCGGCGTTCGTCCCGTTGGAGGCGTGAACCAGGTTATAGAGCGGGTTGAAGCGCGGGAACCATTCGGGACCGGACATGTCGAACATGACCAGGTCGGCTTTCTTTCCCTTCTCCAGCGAGCCGGTCTCGTCCTCCCACAGGGCGCTCTTCGCCCCGCCGAGGGTGGCCATCTCGATGACGCTCTCGATGCTCATCACACTGGGATCGAGGCGGGCGTCCCGGTGGCAGTTCGCCGCCAGGTACATGTTCTTGACGATGTCCACGAATCCGCCCGCCGGCGAGGCGTCCGAGCCGAGACAGACCGTGACGCCCATCTCGATCATCTCCGGGAAGCTCCCATGCGTGAAATTGCCGTACCCCAGGTGCAGTGTGCAGCTCGGGCAGTGGCAGACCTTGATGTCGTAGCGTTTCAGCAACTCCATCTCCCCGGGCCGCACCCACCCCATATGGATGAGGAGCCAATTCGGCCCCCAACAACCCAGTTTCTCGATTCGCTCGAACTCGCTCATCCCGTGCTCATAGAGAGAGGACGTGAGCTGCTCGAAGACGGAGGCCACATGGCTCTGGATAAGCGCGCCGTGCTTCTCGGCAAGCCCGTGAATCCCGCGGATCAGCCGGTCCGAACAGTTGGAGGGGATTCGAAGATTGAACCCCCCGCGAAGCCGTCCGCCGCACGCCCCGTTCCAATCCAGAAAATCCTTCTCCGCCCGCTTCAGGGCCTGGGCGGTGGTCTGGGTGAACAGCTTCTCCGGGAGCTTCCCGAAGGGCTTTTGCCCCTGGTCGTACGTGCTCCGGCAGAAGATCCCCCGCATGCCGGTCTCTTGGGTGGCGCGGGCCAGCTCGCGGGGAAAGTAGTTCGCCGTCTCGATGAAGGTGGTCGCTCCGGACCGCATCATCTCCCACTGGCAATGAAGGGAGGAGATATAGGCCTCCTCCGGGGTCATGACCGCTTCGAACGGATAGATGAAATGCATGAGCCACGGCCGGATGAACAACCCGTCTCCCACCCCCCGGGCCAGGTGTTGGGTGTGATGGATGTGGCCTTCCACCATCCCCGGCAGGACGAGCTTCCCCTTGGCGGAGAGGGTCCGTTCGGCCCGACGTCCGTACCGGGCCTTGAGGTCTTTGGACTTGCCGACCTGAAGGATCCGGCCGCCCTGGACGGCGACGGACCCGTCGCGTATGACGCGCCGCTTCTTATCCATGGTGACCAAGTGATCGGCGTCCGTGATGAGCAGATCGACCATCTGGCGGAACCTCCCTCCTTTGGAATTGGAAAGCCGTCCTTTCACGATGCGGATTCGGGCATGAGACCGCCGGAGGCCTCATTCGCGTCCGTTGCCGGCGGAGCGATTCCCCCGGACCCATTCACTCCATCCATCCGAAGAGAGGAATGTGAAATTTTCGCTGAAGCCTGTATCCGGCGCCGGGAGATTATTTCACGGGCGCACCCACAATGCCACCGGCGTGAGAATCCACTGCCCTTTCCCGGCGGATGTCAGAGCGTGGAGAGGTAGGCCACGATGTTCTTGATTTCCTGATCGGAGAGGTCCCGGAAGGCGGGCATGGTCCCGATGGGCTTTTTGAGCTGGGCTCGGATGTTCGCATTGTTCGCGTCCCTGCCGCTGAAGGGAAGCTGCCCCCTGCGGAAAAGCCCCAGGAAGCCGGGACCCACTTTGGTCTCCTTGGAATCGGCGTGATGGCAGAAAGTGCATTTTTTCTCGAAAATCCGTCTACCTTGTCCGGAATCGCCTGAAACGCCCAGGGCGACCTTGGTCATCGTCACCACCCCGTCCCGGGTGACCTTTCCGGGTCCCTGGCTATGGGCCAAGAATCCTGCGATGCGCAGGGCTTCAAGCCCGCCGATCCAGCCCTTCGGCGCCCGCCCGGTCATTCGGGCGATGGTCGTCGCCCATCCGTCCGAGGATTTCCGGGACGTATAGATCCGCTCCAGCGTATGACACCGGGCGCACTTCACCTTCATGATGCTCTCGCCCGTCTCCGGGGTGTCGACCCGGCCGTAAAAAGAATCCTTGTTCCCCAGCATGCCGGCCACGGCGTCCGTGTTTTTCGTCCATGTGGTCAGGAGGTAATAGCCGGCGGAGAGCGACACCGTGACGAGGATGCAGAAATAGAGGACCTGGCCGTACGTGAGGAGTTTGTCGCTCAGCTTCCCGTATCTCCTTAGAACCCCGATCTTCACGGCGATGATGAAAAAGACGGCGATGGCCGCCACGGCGTGAAAGATCCCCCGGGGCGAGGTCTCAACCGGGGAGGAGGAATAACCCACGACACAGTAGTACCCGACGATCAACATCAGGATGAGCGCGAACGCACCGCTGATCCGGTGAATCGTGCTGACGACCTTGTAGTTCCATTTGGAGTTCTTCCGCGCCAGAAGCTCGAACATGGTGACGAAGTTGATAGTGGCCAAAACGAAGATCACCAGGGCAATATAGGTCTTCGTTTGAAGGTCCATTGAGACTCCCCCCCGCAAGGTTGGGCAGAGACGCTCGCTCTGAGAATCCCGAAAGCCCGGAAGATCCGCATCCGGCCCACGACGGCCGCGCCCGCCATTTTAGCCCTATCGCGTTTAATTTCCAGACGGGCGCAAGGGTTCAATTCTTATGAGACACCAGCCGGTTTTCTTGCGCGTCCCCAGGGTCTCGGCGGCCCCCGGGGAGTCCGGGGGTTGGCGGGGTCAAACAGGGTGCTGAACCCACTCCCCCCGCGAATCAGGCCGCTCGATTTGGCGGCCCACGATCGGATCACCTAAACTGGCGAAAAAGTCCTGACGGGGAAGGAGTCGGACTGTGGAGGGCATCACCTGGAACAACGCCCTGGAGAAGAGGGCCGGGCGGCTTGAGGGGATCATCGATGCCCGGGGAAAAGCGTCCCTCCGCCCTGCCCCCTCCGGCGGAACGATGACCGGAGCCGGTCGGCTGGGCGGAAGTTTTGGTTTCGGCCGCAGCAATCGAGGTTCGCGACCCGTACGGGGCGATCAATGATGAAATCACGTGATGGGGCTTCAACGACGGGGTTTCCCGCGCCACAGGGTGAAATGGGGTTCCTCCTTGT
>JASLXW010000357.1 GCA_030740135.1 Nitrospinota bacterium | reverse complement strand
CATAGGCGCGTGCGCCGTCCGGCGTGATCACCAGCGAGACCGAAGGCCCGATCCGAATCGTCTCGGCGACGCGGCCCGCCGCCGCGTAAATCACGCAGACGCCCTCACGGGTCGCCACATAGACCTCGGCGCCGTCCGGCGTGAACCGCCTCCCCATGGGCGGGGCCCACAAGCGGCAGCGTCTCCGACACCTTGCCGTTTGACGCATCGATGAGCATCAACCGGTCCCCATCGGCCAAATAGGCCCCGCTCCCGTCTGGGAGAATCGCCATCTGCGCGGGGAAGTCTCCTTCCAGGGCAATCGTCGTGAGGACCCGGTTGAATTCCGGGCTGTCCGGATCGGCGTCAATGACGTGGACGCGGCCGGTTTGGCCGCCCCCCCCCGCCCTCTCCGCCCCCCGCGGACGCATACACCCTTTTCCCGTCCGGGGTGATCCACACGTGTTGGCCGCCCCCCGCGGGGCGGTCCCTGTCAGTCGAATCCGGGCCTGGGTCCGCCAATCGCCTCGACTCCACCAGGAGAAGTCCGGCTGAATCTCCGGCTCATAAAAATATGCCGGAGCCCGCCTCGCAATTTTTCCACACCACTCACCCCCGCTCAAGCGACCCGCCGGCAGCTACGACCAAGGCTTCACCGGCTTGGGCGCCCCACTCTCCGTCTACATAAATCGCGTCCACATGCTCGTCGAAAAAAACGTTCCGGAACTGAAGGCTCTCCCCGCCGGTCGCGGCCCTCCCCGGGTGGTCATCCTCGGCGCTCCAGCCTATAATCTCCGAATTCCGAGCGCACCCGCAATTCCTTCAAAGGAGATGAAATGGGACCGTTGGAGGACATACGCGTCCTCGACCTCTCGCAGGTCGTCGTGGGGCCTTATTGCACCATGCTTTTGGGCGATCTGGGGGCCGAGGTCATCAAGGTCGAGCGGACCGGCCGGGGGGACGACACCCGGTCGTGGGGGCCTCCCTTTCTGGAAGGCGAGAGCGCCTACTTCCTCAGTCTCAACCGCAACAAGAAAAGCGTCACGCTGAACCTCAAAGACCCAAAGGGGCTGAGTGTCCTCCTGGACCTCGCGGCGAAGAGCGACATATTCATCCAGAACTTCAAGCCCGGAACCATCGACCGGCTGGGCGCGGGGTACGGGGCGGTCTCCGGTGTAAACCCGAAGGTTCTCTACTGCTCGATCTCCGCCTACGGCCCGACGGGGCCTTACAAGGACTATGCCGGGTACGACGTGATCGTCTCGGCCATCGGCGGGATGATGAGCATCACGGGCGAGCCGGACGGACCCCCGACGAAGGTGGGCGTCGCCATCACGGACGTGGCGACGGGGATGCTGGCGCACGGGTCGATTCTGGCGGCGCTCTACGCCCGTGAGCGCACGGGCAAGGGGCAACACATCGAGCTCTCGCTCCTGGAGACCCAGGTGGCCGTCCTCATCAACCAGGCCAGCAATTACCTGGTGGCCGGGATGGTCCCGCAACGCCGGGGGACCTGTCATCCCTCGATTGTCCCTTACCGGGCCTTCCAGGCGAAGGACAACTACGTCCTCATCGGCGCCGGGAACGACAGCCTTTATCAGCGGTTCTGCGGGGCCGTCGGACATCCGGAATGGGCCGAGGACCCGCGCTTCGCGACCAACCCGGACCGCGTCCAAAACCGGGACGTCCTGGAGGGCCTGATTCAGGAGGTCATTCAGACGCGCACGGCGGCGGAATGGTTCAAGACCATCTCGGACGCGGGGGTGCCTTGCGGACCCGTGAACACCATCGACAAGGCCCTCCAGGACCCCCAGGTCCTCCACCGGAACATGGTGGAGGAGATCGATCACCCCACCGCGGGGCGGATCAAGCTGACGGGGATTCCCGTGAAGATGTCCGAGACCCCCGCCGAGATCCGCCTCCCGCCCCCGACGCTCGGCCAGCACACCGATGAGGTCCTGCGGAACGTTCTGGGCTACGATGAAGGCCGCATCGATTCCCTGCGTTCGGCGGAGGTCATCTAACGGGCGGGATTCCCCGGCGTCCCGCGGTCTGATCCACGAACTGTTTCTTCACGGGGACGAAAGGACGGACTCCCACTCCTTGAGAGCCCGCATCATGGTGGAAAGCCCCTGCGTGGTGGCCGTGAGGAGGATGGCGTGCGTCCACCTCCTCGGAGGTCACTCCCTCATCGAGGGCCGAACGGATGTGCGTCGAGAGCGGCGTCCGCTTCTCGGAGGCGGCGGCGATCCCGACTTTGATCAACAAGGTGGTCTTGCGATCCAGGAGCCCCGCCCCGGAGCAGGCTTCCGAGAGGCGTTGATGAGCCTCCTAAATCTTCGGGCGCCGCGCTCTTGAAGCTCCTTCAAAACCGGAGGAAGTTCGCGCATGGTCGGCCTCACTGGACATCAAAGCGTTGTTGCAGGGGCCTGTGCGGCCAAGGCCCGACGCCGATCCCCACAGACCCGCCCCATTCTGCTTCCCTGTCAGAAACAGGGCGCCTCCGGCGACCGGCCGATGGCCTTCCAAATTCAAAACGCTCTCGGATGATACCCGAAAACTCAGGGACCGCCTAAAGCCTTGGCAATCTTCCCACGCCAAACTTGAGTGATCGGAACGGTGGAACGATGGATGGACCGCCAAGCGTCCGAGTGGTCCACGCCATAGACAGTCTTTCCTTTCAGATCCATGTGGGCGTATTGAACCACTTGCTTGTGGTTGCACTCAATCAGGACGCCGCCGTTCCTCGGTTTGCCCTCCAGAGAAAAAATCTCGTGGATAAGAAGAAGCTTGGCGCTGGCAGGCGGGACCGTGATCTTGTACTCGGGAGGTTCTCCATCCAAGTTTTCGGAATAGAGACGAAGCTTATGTCGGACTTGCCGCGTCTGCGGGTTGAGGAGAACCAGCCCCGTTGTGATGTTCTCTTCCGGTTCATAGGTAATGGCCGTCATCTGTTCACAGAAGTTGGTTCTGAGTCCCTGCGGCGAGGCCTTCGGGTTTCCGTAACAGACCGATGCGGGAAAGAAGAAAAAACTGTCTTTCTTCTGGCCCTGCATCCAGTACCCTATCTGCGGGATCGGATGAAAATCCTTGTCCTGGCCCCGGAAGATGATGCGGAGGAATCCGTCACCATCGCTTTTTTGATCGTCCCCAATGAATCCGAAGTCGTCGAATAGCTCCTTTAGATTGACGTTCAAGCTTTGGATGCCGTTTCCGCCATTGCCTCGGACAATCACTCGGTCCTCCATAATTCGGGAGTAGGGCACGCCCTTCCAAAAGAGGGTGAAGTCGAACTCGATTGGATATTCGCCTTCCTTCTGCGTAAAGGGATGCTTGCTTAATCCTGCAGGCCGACCCGGAAACCAGGCGAGCGTTCCCGCGTGCGCTCGAAAAAAAAGGTCATACGAAATAAAAACGTTGTAGTCATAGCTCTGAAGGTCCGGAATCCAGAAGACCTGTGGAACTGCTGTCCGCATGGTTATGATCTCCATCCCCCCGGGTTTGGCGACGGCGCCCTAATGATGGTTCACGGCAATCTGACCTGAATCCGAGTCCCAGAAAAGAGAGAAGGATGCGGTCGACTCCGTCGATTTCACTTGAATGAGTCCACCCCTTTCTGCGTCCGCCGTCGGCAGGCGGGGAAACATGTCTTCCAGGGAGTACATTCCGGTTCCCAGGCCCGGAAGCTCGAACATGCCCGCCGTGATGACGTTTCCCTTCAGGTCGCACAGATAAGCATCGAGGCTCGCTTGCTTGGCCCCGTGGTTGTGGAGAACGATGTAATGTCGGCCCTTCGCCACTTTCGACCGATAGAGAAAGAACCTCATTGATTTCATTCGAAAATTGGCCACGTGAACGGAGGCCGCGTGATTCGGCGTCCTGAACTCGAAATATCCCCTCATGGAGCCGTAGTAACACAGCGCCTTCGGAGTCAACTTCACTAAACAATAACCGAACTGAAGCTCAGTGGAAGAGGGATCAAAACCGGAAAGCTCTGCGAGGTCATAGGTATGGACCTGGCCGCAAGCCAATTCAAACCAGCGTTCCGCTAGAAGATTCCCGCCCGCGCTGTAGAGCTTGAAGTCGATATTCTGGTCCGCGATGGGGAGATCCCCGACGGGGTAAGGAACGTTCATGATCCGGAAATGGGTGCGGATTCGATTGGACACCAGGAAGGGAAATCCTTCCAGAAACGTGCGTTGCTTGGACGGAGCATGAGAATCGATCCACTTGTAGGCGGCGGCCTTTGTGTCCGTAATGATTGACCGCATGTCGATCCCTGGACGTTTGCGAGAAAGTGGAAAGTTGGGACTTCGGCTCTCGTCCAGTTCCTCGGGGAAAAAATTCTCTTTGATATTGAGCTCACAAGCGCGGCAGCCGAGCCCGCCGGCAACGATCGTTTTAACGTCAACCTGATCGTAGGAAGTGACCCTCTTTTTCTCGAATAGTTTTTGGCACTCGTCAT
>JASLXW010000356.1 GCA_030740135.1 Nitrospinota bacterium | reverse complement strand
TCCAATCCGGCGAAACCCGGATTGACAATCTCCCAAAATTCCATAGAATGCGAGCATTCTATTTTTCTAACGGGCGCTCGCATGGTCGGATTCCCAGCGGTAGGGGGTTCGTTTGAAGGGGCTCATTTTGGGAGGTCATTGAAAATCGACGCTTCTTTGAAAACGCAAAAGGAAATGTACGACCATTTCACGAAGATCGCCAAGGTGTATCGTGATGTGCGGACAACGGACGAGGAACCGGTCCGCCGAATCCGGGACGAGCTGGGGGATCGCAACGCCGTTAAGGCGATGGAAATCGGCTGCGGCGCCGGCCGATACACCTTTTTACTGTTTCGAGACATCCCCAATCTGACGCTCACGTGCGTCGATGTAAATCCGGGGATGCTTGCCGAGCTCTCTCAAAACCTGACCGATCGTGGAATCTCCAATTACGAAACCCTCTTGAGTCGGGCCGAGGATCTGAGGCTCGAAGATGAATCCCTGGACGGTGTATTTTCCTTCAACGCGGTGCATCATTTCGACGTTGCGAGGTTTCTTTCCAAAGCCGGCCGCGCCATCAAGGAGAATGGCCGGATCTTCATCTACACCCGGACCCCCGGTCAGAACGCGCGGTCGATCTGGGGGCGGTATTTTCCGGATTTCCTGGAAATGGAGACACGGCTGCTCGAGTTGGCCGACATGGAAAGATGCGTCGAAGAAGCGGACGGCCTTCACCTGATGGCCGCGGAAAGATTTTGTTATTCCCGAACCTCCGAATTGAACCGCCTGTTGGGACAGGTGCGCAACAGACATTACTCAACCTTCTCGATTTATGGCGAGAAGGCGTTGGAAGCAGCCATCGCGACCTTCCGCGAAAACATCTCGCGTGATTTCAACGACCTGCGGCATATCGAGTGGCAAGACGAGAATATCATGTATCAGATTGGGAAAACCGGGCCCTGATTTCAGCCTGGATTCCTCTCCCGCTTGTTGAAACAAAGAGTGCGGGGGTGAAATCCAATCGCAGGTTCACCCATTCGCGAAAGCCGTAAAACGCGGGTCGGTTGACCTGCCGCCGCCAAGACACCGTATCGAATTGGATTACAGAGAAAAATTCATGCAGAAATTCGATTTTTTTCTTGCCACCGCAACCCAACTTGAGTATATTGCTAGCACTCGGGGACATAGAGTGCTAAATTTCACGAGAATGCCTGGATTTTGCGCCCTTCTTGTGAAGCGGTGTTCCGTGTAAATCGGAATCCCGGGAACCGTCCTCAACGAGGCGTCCAGCGAACGCGGGGTTTCGTGTTATCGGCTGTGGCGTCCTGAACCATCACCGCGAAGGAGAGAAAACACATGAAAGTTAGGCCACTCCAAGATCGCATCCTGGTGCGGCCCCTGGAGGAAGAAGAAAAAAAACAGGGGGGGATCATCATCCCTGACACTGCCAAGGAAAAGCCCCAGGAGGGAGAGATCGTAGCGGTCGGCTCGGGCCGGATACTCAAGGATGGAGGCAAGCAGGCCCTTGAGGTCAAAAAGGGAGATCGGGTGCTTTTCGCCAAATACGCCGGGACGGAAGTGAAGATGGACGGCGAAGAACTACTCATCATGAGAGAGGATGATGTCCTCGCGGTCGTCGAATAGCCTCGAGACGCGAGGAACCTGAATAGAACATGGAAGGTTTCAGGAACCAGGAGGAAACCTAGATGGCGAAACAGATCGAGTATGGCGAAGACGCCCGGCACAAGATCGCTGACGGCGTCGATAAGCTGGCAAACGCGGTGAAGGTGACGTTGGGTCCCAAAGGGCGCAACGTTGTGCTGGACAAGAAGTTCGGCTCCCCCACCAGCACCAAGGACGGCGTGACGGTGGCGAAGGAGATCGAGCTCGAGGATCCCTTCGAGAACATGGGCGCCCAGATGGTGAACGAGGTGGCCAGCAAGACCTCCGACGTGGCGGGCGACGGAACCACCACGGCGACCGTGCTGGGGCAGGCCATCTTCCGCGAGGGCATCAAGAACGTCACCGCCGGCGCCAACCCCATGGAAATCAAGCGGGGGATCGACAAGGCCGTCGGGGTGGCGATCGAAGAGATTAGAAAGCTCAGCAAACCCACCAAGGGGAAGACGGAGATCGCCCAGGTGGGAACGATTTCCGCCAACAACGATGCCACCATCGGCGACCTCATCGCCGAGGCCATGGATAAGGTCGGCAAAGACGGCGTGATCACGGTCGAAGAGGCCAAGAGCATGGAGACCTCGCTCGAGATCGTCGAGGGCATGCAGTTCGACCGCGGTTATCTGTCTCCTTACTTCGTGACCAACGCGGAACGCATGGAAGTCAGCCTGGAGGACGCCTACATCCTCCTTCACGAGAAGAAGATCAGCAACATGAAGGACCTCCTCCCCATCCTGGAGAAGGTGGCGAAGATGGGCAAGCCGTTCGTGCTCCTCGCCGAGGATGTCGAGGGGGAGGCGCTGGCCACGCTGGTTGTCAACAAGCTGCGCGGCACGTTGCAAGGGTGCGCCGTCAAGGCGCCCGGGTTCGGTGACCGGCGCAAGGCCATGCTGGAAGACATTTCCATCCTCACGGGCGGGCGGGTCATCACCGAAGACCTGGGCATCAAGCTCGAGAGCATCGAGATCGGCGACCTCGGCCGAGCGAAGCGGATCACGGTGGATAAGGACAACACCACCATCGTCGAGGGAAGCGGAAAATCCTCCGCCATCGAGGGTCGGGTCAAGCAGATCCGCACCCAGATCGAAGAGACCACCTCCGACTATGATCGCGAGAAGCTCCAGGAGCGCCTCGCCAAGCTGGTCGGCGGCGTTGCGGTCATCAACGTAGGCGCCGCGACCGAAACGGAGATGAAAGAGAAGAAGGCCCGCGTCGAGGACGCCCTCAACGCGACCCGGGCGGCGGTCGAAGAGGGGATCATCCCCGGCGGCGGCGTGGTCTTGCTGCGGGCGATTCCGGCCCTCGATAAGCTGGAAGGACAGGTGCCCGGTGACCAGGTCTCCGGCGTTCGGATCGTCAAACGCGCCCTTGAGGAGCCGGCCCGTCAGATCGCCAACAACGCGGGCGTTGAAGGCGCCATCGTCGTCCAGCGGATCAAGGGCCAAAAAGGCACCGTTGGTTACAACGCCGCGACGGACGACTATGAAGACCTGGTGAAGGCCGGAATCATCGACCCCACCAAGGTGACCCGGTCGGCCCTCCAGAATGCGGCCAGCATCGCCGGCCTCATGCTCACGACCGAGGCCATCATCACCGACATCCCCGAGAAGGAAAAGGCCCCGCCCATGCCGGCCGGACCTCCGGGCGGGATGTACTAAATCAGCAGCAAAAGTCGTTTGCATTGGGTCCGCGCCCTTTCGAGGGCGCGGACCTTTTTTTGGCCCGCGCGTTTCTCCTCGCGAGATGCGACGTTCCCCTTATCCAATCGGCTTATGTGTTGGACCCTGGGTCCGATCTGCGCTATATTTCATAAATACAAAGGGTTCCGGCTTTTGGCGTAACCTCGATGGCGGCCGGGCAGGCCCGGAAAGCTTGTGCAGGCGATGTTCAGAACCGGCTTCTTCCCGTTTATTCTGCTGTCCATCTTTATCCATGCGGTGGGCGCGCTTGCCGCTGTCCTGATTCCGGCCCCTTCGTCCTTCCCGGCCGGAGGCGGCCTGAACGAACGAATACCGGTGCGGGTTCGCATTCAGGCCTCCGTCCCCGCCCCGCCGCCCGCCGTCAAATCAGCGGACGTCAAGGAATCGGAGGATCGGAAATCGCCTCCGGTTCAACCGCCCGTCTCCCGGTCGGCCGGCGTCCCTGCCGCGGAGAAGAAATCTTCTCGTGTCGAAGCCATTCCGATAGTCCGACCCCCCCCCTCCCCCGCGAAACTGAGCGCCAGGGCCGAAACGCGACGGACCATTGAGAAGAGAATTTCGATTGAAACGCCGCCTTCCGTCGGCGGCGCTCTATCCGGTGAAACGAACCCAGGGCCTCCTCCGGCCGGATCGGCCGACCGCCCTGATCTTTCAAGCCCACCCCCGGCCCCGAATCCCCTCCCAAAAACGAGGCTCGGAAAAATCACGCGGCCGGTGTCCCGGACGCCTCCGCTTTTGGAAAAAGCAGACCCTCCGGCCCGGCCGGCCGTGGGGCGGAAGTCAAAAAAATCAGACCGAATCGACGCTCCCAAAGTTCGCAAGGCGAAAAGTCCGGCCAAAGCGCCTCCCCCCCCCCCGCGGAAAACCCCGGACCTTGCCCCTTCAAAATCCAAGAAGTCCGGACGGGCAGTCCCACGAAAGCGCGCGGCGGTTGTTCGAAAAAGGGGCGGTCACGCAAGGAGCGGCCGGCGGCTTGCACCCAAAAGAGTTACGGCGCCCCGACGCAAGAAAACGGTCCGAACCCGGCCGAAGCGGGCGCGAGCGAGGCGGGCTCCCGCCAAGATCCGGGCTCGCTCCGCCGTCGCGCCTACG
>JASLXW010000355.1 GCA_030740135.1 Nitrospinota bacterium | reverse complement strand
TGTGTGGTAAATTGGGATACTTTCATGTCACACGAGGACCGCAGGATGTCTAAAGGTGGTCATCTGGGAAATCCCGGGGAAAGCAATGAAACGAAGACAGGCGATCCCCGGGTCGCGACGATCGTTCTCAATCAAAGCCAGCTGAATTTGACGCGGGATGTCCTTCAATCGATTGTCAGCAGCAGTTGGAAGGCGAATTGCATCATTTTGGTGGACAATCATTCCACCGACGGATCCGCCGGACAATTGGCCAAAGAATTTCCCATGATTGAGATTATCCAGTCACCGGTCAATATCGGCTGCGCCGGCGGCTGGAATCTTGCCGCCCGGGTTGCCGATGAAAAGGGAGTGGATTACCTGTTCTTCGTGGATAACGATGCGGTTGTATCAAAAGATTGCATTTCGCGTCTCGTGGCGACTTTTGAGCGCGATCCTTCACTTGGCATCGTGGGTCCGAGGATAACCGTAACGCGCAACGACGAATCCCAAGCCATCGTGGGATCGGTCATTGAGTGGGAGCGATGTTTCTACCAAACCATCCAAATCGCGACTGAAAAATTGCCGATGGATCCCCTCGTCGAAGCCGCCTGGATCCCGGGAACGGCTTGGATGGTTCGGTCCGCTCTCTTCGAAAACGTCGATCCCTTGGACGAGCGGTACTTTATCTACTTTGAAAATTCCGATTTTTCGAATCGTGCGCAAGCCAAAGGGTTTACGACAAAGATCGCGACGGATGCGGAAGTGGTTCACCACGAGAATTCCGTATTCGGCCTTAATTCGCCCGCCCGAGATTACTATTACACCCGGAACAGAATCCGGTTTTTCACCGCCCACTCTCCCCGTCCCCTGTTTTCCATATACTTCCTTATCTCGCGCGCCCTGCTCTGGGCCCTGCGGATGGCGGTTCAAGGGAGCGGGGCGAGATCCCGCGCCATCCTGTCAGGGATCCTGGACGCGACGCTGGGACGATCCGGAAGGGCTAGACGTCGTAGTTGCGACTCGCATTAAGCGGCCCGATTCCTCCTCCCCCGCGCGAAGCCGCCCTCTCCGCCCGAGGGTTCCGTCGGGCGCGGGTTTGCATGCAGGGTGTGAAGAATAAAAGGCTTTACGGAATAACACGCCAAAGGGGCGACATCAAACATTCAGGGCCGCGGACAGGCCCTTGCGTCGCCCAGGAGAGGCATCCTACGCCTCCCCCTTCCACCCCTCCGTCGGTCTGGAGGCGGGCCACCGGGGGCCTTCCTGCCCCATCCGGACGAGACGGCCCAGCCAGTTGATGACCGCCTTCTTGTACATCCACTTCTCGACCAGGACGAAACGGCCCATGTCCGGCGCGGAGGGGATCACGGCGTCCGTGTAGCGGATCTCTCCCGCCACGAGGCGGCGGACGGTCTCGCGGTCGGTCTGGAAGTGCGTGAAGTCCGCGTGGTCTTTTGCCTCGGGCTCACCCGCCCCCTCGACGAATGTCAGCACCCCGCCGGACACCTCGATCCGGAAGGGCTCGCCGTCCTGGACGAGAAACCGGACGGTCTGATCCAGGTCGGCCAGGGCCGCCCGCGTGTCTTCCCTTTGGTTGAGCCCTTCGAAGAAGGCCCGGGTTGACTCCATCGCTTCATTCCTCATTTCAGGCGCGCTTTCTCAAGGAACCTCCGCCAGAAGCGCGTCCGGATCCCCGTACTTGGCGGCAACCTCCCGGACCTCCGGGTCGTCCAGGATCAGGAGCCTCCCGGCGTCGATCAGCCTTTGGTCCGCGTGATCCAGCGTAGGCTTCAACCCCCCGCCGTCCCAATGAAGGTCGCTCCAGATCCCCTCGAAAGGCCAAAGGCCGAACCCGATGTGGTAGACGCCGGCGTGCCGGTAGAGCAGGGTGTCGCAGGCCCGTTGTTTGAGACCTTCCTGGAGGCTGACGACGGGGCTGATCCCCCACGTAATTTCGCAGCAATAATCGGCGTTGGGATAGCGCTTCATCATCTCGTTGAACCAGCGGGCCTCTTCGCCTCCCGTGCACTCCGCCACCCGCTGGTCTTTGATGAGCAGGTCCACCGGCTCGCTCAGGACGCCCGCCGTCCCCTCCCACGTCTCGAAGACGATCCGCCCGTTCACCGGCGGGGCCGGGTAGAGGGCGACGTTTCCGAAGGGGAAAAAAGTCCAGGCCCCGCCCCGCAGCTTCCCGCTGCCCGAAAACCCCGCGCCGTCCGGCCAGGCCTTGAGCCTCCCGCGGATATCCGTCCCGGTGGGTTCGGTCATGTGAAACTCGGCGTCCTGAACGCAGCCCGCGGACTTGCGCATGATCGTCCGGGCAATCTCAATCGGGTAGCGCGCCCAATCCGACGCGAGGAGGGCGCGCGTCGGCGTCATGCAGGCGGTGATTCGCAGGTCGTACTCGAACAGGCACCGCAGGATGTGGATGTTGTCGATGGACGCGACGTTCAGGAGGGGAAGGAGCTGGATGACGCAGTGGCTCGCCTGAAGGGCCGCTTCGGTCGCCGCGCTCATCCGCTCGCCGAGGCGGAACTCGGGCGCGCGGTCCTGAAGGAGCGTCACCGAGGCGCCGGCCTCTTCGGCGGCCTCGATCATCGCCTCCGCCACGCCGGACTCGGGCGGCTCCTCGCGGTCGATCCAGACGAGGACGTTCTCGCCCGGGCCCACGCCCGCGTAGTTCAGGACGCAGTTGCGCGCGCCTTCCTTCAGGTGGGCCTCGTTCACGGCCGGCTCGGGCATTTCACGGATTCCTCGTCAAGACGTCCGGGACGGCGCGCCGTCCGCGGCGGTCGGGGTCAGGAGGTGGTCCCTGGTCATTCCCCACATGTCCGCGGCGATGTGGCGATCTCGATCCCGGGCGTCAGAAACCGATTCATTCTTTTCTTCCCACTTTTCTCCGTCGGACCGATGTCCCGAAGGTCCGGGGAAAAACGCAACCCGCCATTCCAACAGGAATTCAAGATGCGCGATGAACGTCATCTTAACGAATTTCTTCAGATTCATCCAGCGGCGTGATCACCTCCCTGCCGCCCAGCTCGACGTAGACCTTCTCCGATTTCGGCGTCCTCCCCGCCAGCCAGTCCGTCAGCCAGTCGGCGGCGTAATCCACATAAGGGGCCTCGATGGAGTGCTTCATCCCCTCGAACATCACGAGACTCTTCGGCTGCCGAATCTTGCCGAAAACCTCCAGCGTCACGTCCATGGGCGACAGGTCTTCGTCCTCTCCGGTCACCAGCATCAGCGGGCAGGAGATCTTCTCCTCCAGCCCGTCGAGGGAGAGCGTCTCCATGAACCGGTCGAAAGCGTCCTCGTCGTCGTACCCGGACATGTACATGTAATTGAGCTTGAAGGTGGGCGAGGCCATGTTGAAGATGGTGTCCATCCCGCTCTCCCAGCAGGGGAGCAGGAACGCGCAGGCCTTGAGCCGGCTTTCCGCCGCGGCCACGCGGAATCCCCAGTAGGTCCCCATGCTGAACCCCGCCAGGCCCAGGCGCGTCTCGTCGACGTCGTCCCGGGAGAGCAGATAATCGATGGCCCCGACCCCCGCTTCGACGGTATTGTCCGCGGTCACCCGGATCTTCCGCAGGTTGGAGGCCCCCTGCCCCGGCCCGTCGATGATGAGCGTCGCAACGCCCCGCTCCAGGAACGGATCGCCGTACATGGCGGAATTCTCTTTCACCATGTCCATGCCCGGCGTGATGAGGACGGCGGGATGCGGGGGCGCCCCGCACGTGGGAAGGTGAAGCAACGCGGGGACCGAACGCCCCTCGAAGGGAATCTCCACCCGCTCGATGGGGTGCGGCGCGTACCGGATGTACTTATCGTAGCAATGGTCCTGCAATTCCTGGAGCTCGATGTGTTTCGGGTGATCGTCCTCGAAGAGCGGCCAATGGGCGTTGCAGTAATGTTGGACGGCGATGAAATAGTTCTCGCGCGCGAGGACGGTGCGGCCCTGCGCTTCGGCCTTCTCCGCCCGCGCCTGCCGTCTCCGGGCCGCCTTGGCGAACTCGCGCCCGATGTCCGCGAACCGCCGAACGCGCTGGCGGATCAACGTGATGTCGCCCAGGGCCTTGGGACCGCAATAGTTCAGCACCCGGTTCGTCCGGCCCTGGTCCCAATCCACGCCGACGGACCGGACGATGTTGTCCAAAATCCACCGCTGTTCTTTCCAACGGCGCATCACCTTTTCGCGGTCCCGGCTGATCTTCATTCATCGTCCTCCGCGGTCGTGGGTTCATCCTGGGAAAAAGGCATGATTCGCCGGCAGCTTCCCCCACCTTCCGGATCGCCGGGAGAGAAATCCGTCCGGGGTCTTCTCTTTCCATCCTGAACGGTCGCCGGCCGGCCCATCTGAAATGTCTCTTGCCCGGAAAGCATCCGGGCAATATAACCGACGGACCGATTCCAATCCATGATGGAGATTCCTCCCTGCCTCCGTTGCCGGACAGGCCGTTCTCCTTTAGACTTTCCCTCAACCCGCAGCGGAGGGCGCGGCCC
>JASLXW010000354.1 GCA_030740135.1 Nitrospinota bacterium | reverse complement strand
TTTACAATCTCACGTATCGGAAGCCGCCCCCACTTGTCGCTCGGCCCTTACGCTTAGAGGTAAACGAGCGAACTCTGGCGGACGGAAGAGTCAAGAAAACGGTATCGCGACCGGAGATTGGACGCCTCGCCGCGCGCTTCGCGGAGGAAGGAGTCGAGGCCGTGGCAGTCTGTTTTCTTCACTCTTACGGCAACCGGAAGAACGAGGAGCGGGCGCGAGCTCTTCTCGAGGACTTCCTACCGGAGGTTTTCGTGACCGCCTCGGCCGAGGTCGTTCCGGAATTCCGAGAATATGAGCGCTTTTCGACGACGGTCCTGAATGCCTATGTTGCCCGATCTGTCAGTCGCTACCTCGAGCGTCTTCAGCAGGAACTCACAAAGGGGGGGGGCAACGCGGTACTCCACGTAATGACCTCCAGCGGAGGCGTGATGTCCACTGAGGTGGCAGCCCGCCTTCCCGCCCACCTTCTCCTTTCGGGTCCAGCCGGGGGGGTGACGGCCGCTGGCCATTTGGCCCTGTCTACGGGGGAGCGTCAACTCATCGCCTACGACATGGGAGGGACAAGCACCGACGTCAGCCTTGTCCTGGGCGGAACCCCGTCCATGACGACGGAAGGCGAGGTCCTCGGCTACCCAAACAAGGTTCTCCAGATGGAGATTGAGACCATTGGTGCGGGGGGGGGGGGAGCATTGCCTGGGTGGATCGAGGCGGCGTCCTCGCCGTGGGACCCAAGAGCGCAGGGGCCGACCCCGGTCCGGCCTGCTATGGACGTGGAGGCCTCGAACCCACAGTGACCGATGCGAACCTGCTTTTGAATCGCTTGAGTCCCGATACCCTTTCCGCCGGTGGGCTAAGGCTCGACCCGAATCTCTCGCGAGAGGCCGTTCTGCGGGTCAGCCGCGAGTTTCCCAGCCTCGATGAAGTCCGGGCCGCCGACGGGATCGTCCGGATCGCCGTCGCCCGCATGGTGAGCGCTGTCAAGGCTATCACCGTCGGAAAGGGGCTCGACCCCAGGGAGTTTACCCTCCTGGCATATGGGGGAGCGGGACCGATGCATGCCGCATTTATCGCAGAAGAGTTGGCCATCGGCCGTATCCTGATTCCGCTCGCGCCGGGGAACTTCTCCGCCCTGGGGCTTCTCCTCGCCGACCACCGCAGGAACCTCGTCCGAACCCGGATTCACCCGACCCGGGAAACATCCCTCTCTCTCGTACGCGAGGCCCTTCAAGAGATGGAGAATGAGGGCCGACGTCAGGTGGGCGAGTGGGGAGGTGTGGAACCGCAGGAAGTGACCTTCGACCGTTGGCTGGGCGTTCGTTACGTCGGCCAGTGGTACGAGATCGATGTCCCTTTCGACCCAACTTGGGAAAAACCAGCGGAGATGGAAAGAGACTTCCATCGCCTTCACCTCGAGCGCTATGGCCACTGCGATGAAGCGGAGGAGACCGAAATGGTGAACTATCGGGTCTCCGCCTACGGTCCCCTCCCGAAACCCAATCTTCTTCCGCCCACAGGCCGGGCAGCGCCGAGACCCTTTACCCGGAAAGAGGTCTGGTTCGGCGGACAGTTCGTCAGGACCTCCATCTTCCGTAGGGAGGATCTGGGAGTCTCGGCCCGAGTTTCGGGGCCGGCCATCGTGGAGGAGGAAGGGTCAACAACCGTCCTCACGCCGGGGTGGAGTGCGAACGTAGACCATCTGGGAAACCTTGTTCTCAAGAGGATCCGGAAGTGAGCAAACGTCAGAGAGACTCCATTGATCCGATCACCCTGGAGGTGGTCATCGAAGCCCTACTGAGCATCGTCAGGGAGATGCGTGTTACGGTGATCCGGACAGCCTACTCCTCAATCGTGAGCCAAGGACATGATTTCTCCTGTGCCCTCTATGACCCCGAGGGTCAGCTCGTGGCCCAATCGGAGGATCTGCCCGGCCACGTTCTCCCCATGTCCTGGTCCATCCGCCACGTCATGGAGGCCTTCGGGAAGGACATACGGCCGGGGGATGTGTTTCTGCTCAACGACCCGACCTACGGCGGCACCCACCTCAACGACGTCATATTGGCGATGCCCGTCTTTACGGCCGAAGAGCTCTTTCTCTTTCCCGTGGTCTTGGCCCACTGGGTGGACGTGGGAGGAATGGTTCCCGGGAGCCTGTCGGGCGCCGCGCACGAGATCTACCAAGAGGGTGTTATCATCCCTCCCATCCGCGTGTACGACGGGGGCCGTCCGAACCGGGCCGCTCTCGATCTGCTGTTCGCCAATGTCCGGTTGCAGGAGGACCGAAAGGGGGATTTTCGGGCCTGCCTCGCGGCGTGCAAGCAGGCGGAGCTGCGGATCAACGAGCTTCTCCAGCGCTACGGCCGCCAAACCATCTCCGCTTGCACCCAGAGGGCCTTCGACCGGGCCGAGGAACGGATGCGCGAGCAGATCGCGACCATCCCCTCGGGCGAGTACTTTTATGAGGACTACCTCGAGACCTTTGAAGACGGAAAATTCGTTCCCGTTCGAGGCTGTGTGCGCCTTGAGGTTCGAGACCGCTCGGTGACGGCCGACTTCACAGGCACCTCCCCACAGGTTCCACACCCTATCAATTCCTCCATAGGGGTGCCGGCGAGTGGAGTTTTCATCCCCCTCAAGGCCGTTCTCGACCCGGACTTCCCCATCAACCATGGGTCCTTCCGGCCGGTCCATCTAATCGTGCCGGAGGGGACGATCTTCAACGCCCGTCGCCCGGCTCCCGTTGGCGGGTATGTCGAGGTGAGACTACGAGTCATCTCTTTGGTGATGGGGGCCCTCGCACAGGTTATCCCGGAACGCGTTGCGGCTGACCAGTACGGGACTGCTTTCCACAACATGATTGGCGGTGTGAACCCTCGCACGGGGCGACGCTTCGTCTACTACGAATGGCCGAAGGGGGGAAACGGAGGTTACGCGGACGCGGACGGGCAAAGCGCCATGGTCGCTTTCGACGGGGGTGACACACGTTGGGTCCACTCGGCCGAGGCCCTGGAAAATGAGTTCCCCGTTCTGATGGAATGCTCCACCTTGAGGACCGATTCGGGTGGGGCGGGAAGACGGCGGGGCGGGCTCGGAGTGAAGCGACAGGTTCGTCTCTTATGTGCGGGGACATACTCTCTCCTGGCCGACCGGGCGGTGCTTCCGGGCTACGGTCTGAGGGGAGGGGCGCCGGGAAAGTCCACCTCTGCCAGGATCCCTCGACAGGGCCGGGAGTTGCCCCTCCCAACTCCCGGCAAGATCCAGAACCTCTCCCTGCGTGCGTGCGACCAATTGGTCATGCTATCGGGTGGAGGAGGGGGATACGGCGACCCCATGAGCCGGCCGGTCGAAGAGGTCGAGGCGGATCTCTTGGCAGGGTATATTTCCCGTGAGGAAGCGGCATGGTCCTACGGGGTCGTTCTCCGTCGGAACGGAGGAGTCGACCGGCGTCGGACTGCGGTGAGAAGGCGTGAGCTTGCCAGGAGGTTTAGGTCGAAGGTGGATGCAGCCGAATCCATTGAGCGCGAGGGCCTGATCGATGGGCGCAGGGTCTGCCTCATGGGGAAAGGGGTTGCCTCTCGCTTGCGTCTTAGGGCTGGGAACGTGGTTGAGCTTCAGGGGAAAAGGGCGACGCCCCTGCGGGCGTGGGTCAGGGTTGAAAACGGGATTCCACGCGGGCGGATCCTCCTCGACGCCTTTGCCCGGTCGGTCCTGGGTACGAGGCCGGGGGAATTCGTACGAATCCGAAAGTTGTAGGACCTTCCTCTTTTTCGAGACGAGGACAACGGGAGGAGACGGCGGAGATGGCGGAATGTATGGTTTACCTGAACGGGAAGTTCCTGCCCGAGAGCCAGGCCCACATCTCTCTGTTCGATCTGGGATTTCGGAGTGGATATGGGGTATACGACGTGGCTCGCACCTTCGGCGGACGCCCCTACAAGGTCCGGGCCCATGTCGATCGCCTCTATCGATCGATGAGGTATGCCCGCCTCGCCATCGATTTGATGCCCGAGGAGTTCGAGGGGGTTTGCCAGGAGGTTCTCGACCGCAACCGGCCGCTCCTTGGGCCGAAGGAGGATTATGCCCTCTGGATGAACGTGACGGGTGGTGAGGTAGGCACCGCACAAGGCTCCCGGGTTGAGCCTCGCCCGACGGTAGCCATCTATTGCATCAGCATTAACTTCGGGCCCTATGCCAAGGCCTTTACCGAGGGCGTTCGCCTGGTGACGCCCTCCATTCGCCGCATCCCACCTCATTGCCTTGATCCCAAGGCCAAGGTATCGAACAAGATGAACCACTTCCTGGCCGAATACGAAGCTCGGGCCGCGGATCCCGAGAGCATTCCCCTCATGCTGGACGTGAACGGCTTCGTTGCCGAGACAAATACGGCCAACTTCTTCTTCGTGAGGAAGGGGGCCATCCACACGCCGACTACGAGAAACGTTTTGGCTGGGATCACCAGAGAAACCTTGTTCGAGCTGGCGGAG
>JASLXW010000353.1 GCA_030740135.1 Nitrospinota bacterium | reverse complement strand
CGCGAGTGGGAGCAGATCTATAATCATATTCGACCTCACCAGAACCTGGACTACCTGACGCCCGCCCAGGCCCTGGAGACATTCAAAAAAACGGCCCCCGTGTCTCATATGTCTTGAACCCATACACGGGATTGACTTTCCGGAAGAATTGACGATATTGTCAGGGGACAGTGATCAGGAGCAGGAGATTCATGTGGGCGGTTCAGGCGCCGCTCAGGGTTTTTTTCGGCAAACATCGGAAGGAGAGAGTGTGGCAGATCCACTCGCGGTCAAGGTGGACGAAAATCTCGAACGGGCGATCAAAGCCTTGAAAAAAAAGATGGACAAAGAGGGAATCTTCAAGGAGCTTCGCAGGCGTCGCAGTTACGAGAAACCCAGTGTCCGCCGCAGAGCCAAACGAGCAAGGGCCATTCGCGCGCAAAGGAGAAACGCGGTCGCGCGGACAACATAGCCCAAAGCGTCACTTGATGTCTTCTGTCTGACGGACCCATTCATCCAACACGAGGCCCGGGAGTTCCCGCAACGGGAGACGTGTGTTTCAAGCCCCCGACTCGGAATGCTCCGCCTCTCTCACCGCTTTCTTCAAAAGCCGCCTCAGCCGTCCGGACTCGACACGATACTTGAACACCTTTTCCCGGTTCAGAAAACCCACGGGAATCTCTTCGCCGAACCGGGCGAGAAGCTCCGGCCTCCGGGTGATGTCCATCTCTTCCAGCCGCACGCCAAAGCGGGCGCAAATGGGCCGCAACGCTTCCTTCGCCTCGTCGCACAGCCCGCAATCCTCTTTTGAGTAGAGCACCAGCGTCGGCGTCCGTTCGCCCATGCGTTCAGCCCGCGAGGAACCCTGCGTCGGGTTTTGGTTCATGGAGATGAACCCCAGAGCCAGAGGGTGTTGATCCGCGCTCCCGGTTTCCCCTTGGCCTTCCAACCGGCCTACAGGAAGTGGGGGACGACCTCTTTGGCCAGAAGCTCGATGGCGTCCAGGCGGTTCGGGCCGAAGACCTGATAACAGGCGGGGGCCTTGAGACCTCCCGCCGCGAAGGCGTTGAATTTCTCGCAGACATCATCCGGCGTGCCGGAGACCGCCAGCTTGTCCACCCAGGCATCGGGGACGCAAGCCTCCGCTTGTTTCACGTCGCCTTCGTCAAAATGGCCGCGCATCCGGTCGCCGATCTCGAGGCGCTCCTCATCTTCGATTCCGGCCGCCTGGTAGCGCAGCGGCTCCGAGGCGCCCCGGGCGGTGTAGGACGCGATGAGCCCCCGGGCCGCGTCGTTGGCGGCCCGCCGGTCCCGGTCCACCGAAGTGATGATGTAGGAGCGGATGTCGTAGCGGTCCAGGTCCTTTCCCGCCCGTTCGGTCCCCTTGCGGATGGCGGGCATGGCGATATTCTTCAGGAACGCTGGCGTCAGGAAGAAGTTGAGCAGGAGCCCGTCCGCCGCCGCGGAGGCCATCTCGAGGGTCTTCGGTCCCATGGATCCCACGTAGATGGGCAGGTTGCGACGGACCGGCTCCATCGTGAGGGACACGCCCGACCCCCCGAAGGTGAAGACCTTGCCGGCGTAACTGTCTCCTTCGCCCCGGATCACCATCCGGATCATCTCGATGGCCTCCCGCAGGGCCGCGATGGGTTTGGCGTCGCGGACCTGATGCTTGATGAGCTGGGCGTAGGCCGTCCCCAGGCCCAGGGTGAACCGCCCGCCCGAGACCTCGTCCAGGGCCGCGGATTCCATGGCGAGGATTCCGGGATGCCGTGTGTAAGGCGAGATGATTCCCGTTCCCAGGCCGATGGATTGGGTGTGTTGGGCCACGACGGCCAGGTTCGTAAAGACCCCCCGGGCGTGGTAGCTCTCGGCGACCCAGACCCTTTGGAAGCCCAAGCGCTCGGCGGCCTGGGCGCAGGGGACGATGACGTCCAGCGGAAGGACGCCGCTGAGGCCGATATCGAATCCGGTGAATTTCGCCATGGGGAACCTCTCTGGGGCGCGGGCGCGCCCGGTTTTCAGGAAGGGGCCGGTTGCGCCCGCCTTTCGGGTGCGGCGACCTCCGGGAAATGGAACTCGTGAACGGAAGCCTCCCCGACGCCCCGGCTCACCAGGTCTTCCATGTCGAGCAAGCCTTCGGCGGCCCGAACCTCCTCGATTCGGCACCGGGTGGCGGGGTGTTTGGGCACGAACAGGGAGCAGCAGTCCTGATCCGGCTGGATGGAGGTTTCATACGTTCCGATGCGCTCGGACTGGGCGCTGATCTCATTCTTGTCCATGCCGATCAGGGGACGGAAGATGGGCAGGTCGGCCGCCTCCTCGATGACGCCGATGTTGGTCAGGGTTTGCGATGCCACTTGGGCCAGACTTTCCCCGGTCACCAGGGCCTGCGCCCCGTGACGCCGTCCCAACGCCTCGGCGATGCGGAGCATGAGGCGGCGGTACAGGATGACCCGCAGGGGGGGGGGGACGGCCAGGACCACCCGCCGCTGGATCTCGCCGAAGGGCGTCGAGTAGAGCGTGCTGCGGTGTTGGTGACAGGTGAGAAGCTCGGCCAGGTCCATGGCCTTTTCGGCGGACGCCTTGCTGAGGTAGGGGGCGCCGTGGAAATGGACGAACGTGGCTTGGCAGCCGCGCTGGAGCATCCGGTAAGCGGCCACCGGAGAGTCGATCCCGCCGGAGAGGAGGACGCAAACGTGTCCGCTGACCCCGACCGGAAGACCGCCCGGGCCCTGGACCTTCTCGAAATAGAAGAACGCCTCCCGGGGGATCACTTCGAGATGAACGGTGAGATCGGCCCGGCTCAGATTGACGGAGGCGCCGGTCAGTTCTTGGAGGTGTGCGCCGACCTCGCGGTTGATTTCCGGGGACGAAAGCGGGAACTGCTTGAAGGCGCGGCGTGCCGCGACGCGGAACGTCTTGAAATCATCGCCCGCTTCGCGCCGCGCCACGACGGCCCGGCCGATGTCCCGTTTGAACGAATCAAGGTCGAGCTGGACCTGCTTGCCGAGAGAGAAGTTGGCGATGCCGAACGTCCCGGCCAGCCGCGCGCGGACCGTTTCCCAGGCGGCTTCCTCTTCCAGCTCCATCACAAGTCTGCCCGAGACCCTCCGCACCCGGCGGACGGCCAGGTCGGATGTGGCCTGCCGCAGGTTTCCGGCCAGGCGCTCGATGTAGTAGGGCCGGTTTCCCTTCTTGAGGGCGATCTCGTGGTAGTGGACGATGACGCATCGCATGCGAACGAAGGGCCCTTTCTCTGATGGCCGCGCCGCGGATTCGGCAAATCATTATATGACGGAATCCGCTCCACTTCGCCAACCGGGAGCGCCGGTCGGGGGGCCGGGATTCGGACATTCGGCGTCTCCCTCGGGGCGTCGGCCGGAGAACGCGGCGAGCATGATTCCGTCGCCTTTGGAAAAGAGATGAAGCCGGGCGACGCAACGCCTCAGCCGTAAACCAGCCGGGTCCCCGTTTCTCCGAGAATGGCCTTTGGGAGGGATTCCAGGGAGGTGATGAGGACCTCCCCCGAATTCCCTTCCAGGAACTCCAGCGCGGCCTCGATCTTCGGTCCCATGCTCCCGGCCGGAAACTGGCCGTTGGCCAGGTGCGCCCGGGCCTCGTCGGCCGTGATTCTGGCGAGCGGCCGCTGGGTCGGCTTGGCGAAATCCAGGGAGACCTGATCGACGGCCGTCAGGATGATGAACGTATAGGCGTTCAGGTTTCTGGCCAGCAGGGCGCTGGCCAGGTCTTTGTCGATGACCGCGTCCACGCCGGCGTAATCTTCGTCTTTCCGCACGACCGGGATGCCCCCGCCCCCGACGGTGATCACGATCGTCCCCGCGTTCACGAGCCGCCGGATCACCGGGAGCTCGATGATTTTCACCGGGCGTGGAGACGGGACCACGCGGCGGTATCCGCGGTCGGCGTCGGGCACGAGCCTCCAGCAGTGGGCCCCGCCGATGGATTTGGCTTCCGTTGGGTCATAGAAGGGGCCGATCGGCTTGGTGGGGTTCTGAAAGGCGGGGTCCGCCGGGTCCACTTCAACCTGCGTCACGATGGTGGCGATGGGATGATCGCGCCCGACGCGGCGGGTCATGTTGAGCAGACTTTGCTGGAGCATGTAACCGATGGCGGCCTGGGTGTCGGCCACGCAAACGTCCATCGGCATCGGCGGGAGGGTTTCCCGGGTCTGGTCCATCCGGATGAGGAGGCGGCCGATCTGGGGTCCGTTGCCGTGCGTCAGAACCACCCGGTAATCCTCTTCCAGCAGGACCATCACGCACCGGCAGGCGCGTCGGACGTGCTCCCACATTTCTTCGGCCGTACTGTTTCCGGTCGGATCGACGGCGTTTCCGCCGAAGGCGACAACCGCGATTCTTCGGTCGGACTCTGCCATGAAGGCCCCTCTACGCCGGAGGCGTCAAGAATCGTTTTCCGCCAGCGCCCGGACCGCCGCTTCGAAGGGGGCCATCGGCGCCCTGAGCAGTCCCGCGCCGACCTGCCCGACGCCGGGAAGCCGGTGGGCGA
>JASLXW010000352.1:4157-4515 GCA_030740135.1 Nitrospinota bacterium | reverse complement strand
AGGCCAACACCTTGATTTTACACGAGAAAAAGGCATTCGGTCCGACAAAACTTATGATCCATATGGGAAATGTGGGACATACAGTTGACAGGTCTGGTAGGGAGGTATACAGTCGGGCTAAATAGTAACGAGTGGGCGGTAGGGGTCTGTACGCATTTGAAATGGGAAATTCCGGTTCGATCTCCTGGGGTGCAGGGATTAGACGGTTGGCCAGTATCCGCCTTCAGAATGTCTGGAAAAAATACGGCGCCGTGGAAGCGGTCATCGACCTGAGCTTGGAATGTCGGCAGGGGGAGCTCCTGGCGCTGCTGGGGCCCTCTGGGTGCGGGAAGACGTCCACATTGAAGATGATAGCGGG
>JASLXW010000352.1:0-4147 GCA_030740135.1 Nitrospinota bacterium | reverse complement strand
GTCAGCCGTCTGGCCCCCGGAGAGCGCAACATCGCCTTGGTGTTCGTGGATTATGCGCTGTATCCCCATCTGTCGGTTGCGGAGAACATCGCTTTCCCCCTCAAAATCAAGAAGCGGCCCGCTCGGGAGATCAAAGCCAAGGTTCAGGGGGCCATTGAGTTGCTGGGTCTCAAGGATTTCATGTTTGAGAATGTGAAGTTCATGAGCGGCGGCGCCCAGCAGCGGGTCTCCATCGGACGGGCCTTGGTGCGCGAGCCGGAGGTCATCCTGTTCGACGAACCGCTGAGCCATTTGGACGGCGATCACAAGGTCCAGCTCCGCGGAGAGATCAGGCGTTTGCAACAGGAGACTGGCCTGACCTCCACCCTCGTCACGCACGACCAGACCGAGGCCGTGGCCATGGCCGACCGGATCGCGGTGATGAATCTGGGGGTGCTGCAGCAGGTCGCTTCCCCAGGGGAGCTTTACGACCGTCCGGCTAATCTTTTCGTGGCCAACTTCATCGGCGAGCCGCCGATGAACCTGCTCCCGGGCGAGCTCGAGGAGAAGGCGGGCGAATTGTCCTTCCGGGGTGAGGGGTTTGAGGTCCGGTTCCGCTCCGAGACGGCCGCGCGGATCCGCCGGTGGGCCAAGTCCTCCAAGGTGATCGCGGGAGTCCGGCCGGAGCACGTCGAGCTTCTCCCCCGGGACGCGGCCCCGAACGGGTTCAACGGTTCCACCGGACAGGTCATCTTCCGGGAGGCCCGGGGCGACGTGGATGTCATCCTTGTACGGCTGGACGGAGTGTCCGGCGGGGACCCCGCGGAAGGACCCCTGACGGAGGACTTGCTGGCGGCAGAAATTCCGGAAGACAACAAATTCCGGGAAGACGACCCGGTGTTGATGCGATTCCTGGAGGATCGCCTGCACATCTTCGATGCGGCGTCGGGCCGAAACATCCTGTCCGGAGACGACCGCGGAACGAACGAGGCAAGAGGTTAGCGTGGGGCGGCTGGAACTGAAAGGAATCGAAAAGCGCTTTGGGGAGCTCCAGGCCCTCGACGCGATCGATCTGGAGATCCCGCCCGGTGAGATCCTGGGCCTGACCGGACCCTCCGGGGCCGGAAAGACCACGACCTGCCGGATCATCGCCGGCATCGAATCCCCCACCGCCGGAGAGGTGCGCTTGGCCGACCGGGGGGTGAACGCCCTCACTCCGCAGGAGCGGGGCGTGGCGTTCATGTTCGAGTCCTACGCTCTCTATCCCCATTTCAGCGTCCTGGACAACATCCTCTTCCCCCTCCGGGCTCCCGGTCAGGAGGGCCGGTATTCGAGTGAAGAGATCGAGCGGCGGGTGTTCGAGCTGATGAGGCTTGTAGAGATCGAGGGGCTCGAGAGGCGTCTGCCCAGCGAGCTGTCCGGTGGCCAGAAGCAGCGGGTGGCCCTTTGCCGGGCGCTGGTCCAGGAGCCGACGGCCTATCTTCTCGATGAGCCCATCGCCCATTTGGACGCCAAGCTGAGGCATAAGCTGCGCGGCGAGATCCGGAGGCGACAGATTCAACTGGATGTCCCGACGGTCTGGACTTCGCCCGACGCCCTGGAGGCCCTGTCGGTCTCGGACCGCGTGGCTGTCTTGGTGAAGGGACGCGTTCAACAGATCGGCGCTCCCAAGGAGGTCTACCACCGGCCGGCGAGCGTCGAAGTGGCCCGGCTCGTGGGAGACCCGGCCATGAATCTCCTCACCGGACGGCTTGAACGGGAGGAGGGGAAACTGATCTTCCGGCATCCTGCCGTCTGCATTTCCGTGGACGATCCCCTGCGGCGCAAGCTGGAGACCAACGGAAGAAGGGACCGGATCGTTCTGGCTATCCGTCCCACGGAGATTGGGGTGTTGGAGGCGGACGGGGGCGGAGAGGGTCACAGGGGGGAAGTGCATGTGTACGAACCATTCGGCAAGTACGGGATCCTGTGCGTTCGGCTGGGGGAAGACGTGGTCAAGGTCAAGACCCACAAGTTGAGGAACTACCGGCCCGGCGAAACCGTGAGCCTCGACTTCGGGGAGGCGGAGTTGCTCGCGTTCGATCTTGAGGGGGGCCGGGCGATCGTTTAAAGGAGAACCCGCAACCTTCATTCCAGTGCGATGAGGAGGACTGGCATGGTGAAACATCCAAATGTAATCTTGGGGGGGAAGAAAAGCGTCAAAGTCGCTATCCCTCAGTTCCCGCCGGTTTGGATGGACCTGAAGAAGTCCGTTGAGCGGGCCTGTGAATTGATCCAAGAGGCGGGTCGCGAAGGCGCTGAGCTCGTCGCCTTTTCGGAAGTCTGGCTTGCGGGATATCCTTTCTGGTCGGAAGGTTGGGATTCAGATCTGGAGAAGTGGGCGGCAGCCAGAGTGATTTGGTATGACAATTCGATTTCCATTCCAAGCGAGGAACTGGATGCGCTCATCGATGCGGCCCGTTCAGCGAACGCATACGTGGTCATGGGTTGCAACGAACGGGACGAACGGCCCGGCACAGCAACCGTCTATAACACCCTCCTGTTCATCGGCAGAGAGGGGAAGCTGATCGGTAAGCATCGCAAGTTGATCCCCACGGGAATGGAGCGGATGTTCCACGGACGTGGAGACTCGCGTGACGTCGCAGTCTTTGAAACCGATATCGGCCGGATCGGCGGACTGATCTGTTCGGAGGGCACAATGACAGCGGTTCGGGCAGCGATGATTGCGATGGGGGAGGATATCCACATCTCTGCTTGGCCGGGTAACTTTGCTGTCCACACAGGGCCGAGGGTCCATGAAGCGGATCGAGATGGTCTCTTCTGGGGGCATGCGGTTTCCCGGTGCCACGCGCTCGAAGCTTCGGCCTTCGTGATTGAGCCCGTCGGTATTATGGATCAGGCCCACATGCCTTCCGATTTTCCTCTCAAGGAGCGCTTCAATACTTCCTGGTCCCAAGGAGACAGTGAGGTCGTTGGACCGATTGGAGTTCCTATTGCGGGTCCTGTCGAAGGCCAAAAAATGATCTATGCAACACTTGAAGCCGACCTCTTGAAGGTGAAGAGGGGGATGGTGGACGCTGTAGGTCATTATGCACGGCCTGATGTTGTCCAGGTCCTTTTGAAGCGGTTTGGAGGTGAAACCTTGCAGATGGAACCGCCGCGCGGGCTCTCGGGAGAAAGAATCCCGCATTCCGACAGAGTTCGCTCGGTGGCAGACAAATATGATCTTGATGAGGACGTCCTGCGTGAGGCGGTGGAAGTCCTTTTGGGTTCATCCGGAAGGCCTGATAGGGCCACCTAAGTTGACAAGAAACCTTAAGCAAGTGGAGGGGAGAGGAAATGACAATAAGGGAAGAGAAGATGCAAAAGAGACGATGGAAGAGCATGCTGGCCGGCTTCCTGTCGCTGGCCCTGTTTTGCGCGCTTGCGCCGGCGGCGGGCGCTTGGTCATACAAGGAGGCCGCCAAGCCCTATCGGGGAATGACCTTATCCATTCTGGATGAGGTCACTCCGTTACAGCAAGCGATGATAAAGTACATCCCCAACTTCGAAAAGGAGACGGGGATCAAGGTAGACTACCAACTCTTGAACCATTTTGAGGTGATCGTCAAGGGGCAGGCCGACATGCTCTCCGGGCGGGGGGCCTACGACGCCGTCATGCTCCATTCTCCCCAGATGGGATTGCTGCTGAAGGCAGGGGTTATACGTCCGATCAACGATCTGATGAAGAACCCGAAACTCAGCAACCCCAACCTGGAGCTGAATGACCTTATTCAACCTGCCCATGATACCTTGACCCGATTCAAAGGAAAGAGCTACGGATTCCTGACCTGGAACTACAATTTTGTCTATTGGGCTCGAAGAGACCTGATCGATCATCCAGCGGAGAAAGCCGCCTTCAAGAAGCGCTACGGCTACAACCTGGCCCCGGCCAAGACGTTTCAGCAAATGCGGGACATCGCCGAGTTCTTCACCCGCAAGAAAGGCCAACAACTCGCCGGTCAAACCCTTCGAAGCGACTTTTATGGAATCGTGATCGAGGGGGTCAAGGGCGGGGTCACGTTCTATGATCTCTGGTTCAACTACCTGCGGAACTGGGGCGGCGACCTTTTTGATGCCAGCGGACGACCCACCGTAGACAGTAAGGAGAATATCGAGGCGGTCAAGT
>JASLXW010000351.1:4276-4627 GCA_030740135.1 Nitrospinota bacterium | reverse complement strand
CCTGCCGGCGTGCATCTTCCTCGCCCTGCTCGTCTTCTGGCAGATCTGGGTGGTCACGCAGAAGGTCCCGGAGGCGATCCTGCCGACGCCCCTGGTGATCCTGGATACGATCATCCTTCGAATCAAGCTCCTCATCAACCACACCTGGCCCACGATGCGGGAATGCCTCATCGGGTTCCTGATGTCGGTGGGCGTCGGCGTCAGCCTCGGCATCCTGCTGGCGCTTTCCCGGTTTTTCCGCAACGGCATCTATCCACTGATCATCGCCTTCCAGGTCGTCCCAAAAGTCGCGCTCGCCCCGCTGTTCATCGTCTGGTTCGGCCTGGGATCGATGTCCCGGACGCTCCTCGC
>JASLXW010000351.1:0-4266 GCA_030740135.1 Nitrospinota bacterium | reverse complement strand
CCGATGGTGGTGAACACCTACGCCGGGATCGAGTCCACGGACCCCGTCATGGTCCGGATGGCGAGGGCGTTCAGCGCCAGCCGGTGGCAGATCTTCCGGAAGATCGAGTTCCCCAACGCACTCCCCTACATCTTCAGCGGCCTGAGGATCGGGATCACGTTCTCGGTGATCGGAATCATCGTGGCCGAGTTCGTCACGGCGCAGGAGGGCCTGGGCTATCTGATTATCTTCTCGGAAGGAAACGTGGACACGCCCATGCTCATGGCCGCGCTGACCATCCTGAGCCTCGTGGGCATCATCCTCTACGGGATCATCGTCGGTCTGGAAAAACTCATCATCCGCTGGGACGTGGGGCAGGTGCTCTGAGGCCCCCGGGGCGCTTCTCGCTCCTCGCGACCCAGACGTTGCGTCCGACGACGGGGCCGGATAAGGCGCCCGACCCATCGGGTTCACGGAGATAGGTCAACATGGCGCTTCCTCCCTTCACGCTGCACGACCCGGAATCGGCCCTCGACGCCTGCCGGATGCTCGGCGATTACGGCGACGACGCCGCGCCCATCGCGGGCGGCACGGCCGTCCTGATCCTGATGAAGAGCGGGCTCTACCGGCCGGCCCACCTGGTGAACCTCAAGGCCCTCGACGCGCTCTCCGAAATCCGGTTCGATCCCCAAGCGGGCCTTCACCTGGGCGCGCTGGCGACGCATCGCGCCGTGGAGTGCTCTCCGGCCGTCCGGGAGCATTACCCCATCCTTTCGAGCACGTACGCCCGCGTGGCCAACGTCCGGGTGAGGAACAGCGCCACGGTCGGCGGCAACCTGGCCCACGGAGATTTCCGGATCGATCCCCCGGCCCCCCTCATCGCCCTCGGCGCGAAGATCCACCTGATGGGGACCGGCGGAGAACGCGAGTTGCACCTGGAGGATTTCTTCACCGGCTTCTACGCGACGGCGAAAGCGGAGGGAGAGATCGTGACCGCCGTGACCGTGCCGCCCCCGCAGGCCGGCCTGGCCGGGACGTACCTGAAATACGTCGGGAACGCCGCGGCCGACTGGCCGACGCTGGGCGCGGCGGTGATGCTCCGGACCGTGAAGGGGGCGTGTGAAGACCTCCGGGTCGTCCTGACCTCCGTGGCGGAAACGCCCGTCAAGGTCGCCGGCCTGGAAGACCTGGCCTTCGGCCGGGCGTTGACCGAGGACCGGATCGAGCAAATCGCCGAGGCCGCCGCCGAGCAGACCGACCCCATCGAAGACCACCGGGGGTCGGCCTGGTACAAACGCGAGATGGTGAAAGTCCACGTGAGGCGGGGGATCGAGGCGCTGCTGGCCTTGGGGTGAACCCTCGCCGAGAAGCGGCGCGGCTCAATCGGTTCAGGCGGTCTGCAAGGAATAACGCGAAATGGCCACGACAGTTATCGGACAATCCATCCCGCGGATCGACGGTCTCCCCAAGGTGACGGGCAACGCGCAATACATCGCGGACCTCTCCCTTCCGGGCATGCTCCACGCGGCCGTGATGCGGAGTCCGCACCCCCACGCCCTGCTGAAGAGGATCGACGCCGGCGAGGCCCGAAAAGTCCCCGGGGTGAAGGCCGTCCTGACCGGCCCGGACATTCTGAAGATGGAGGACATCGACCCCTATTACGGACCCGCGTTCAAGGACCAGCCCATTCTGGCCATCGAGCGCGTCCGCCACGTGGGCGAGGCGGTCGCCGCGGTGGCGGCGGACACCCGCGAGGCGGCGGAGGGGGCCCTTTCACTGGTCCGGGTCGAATACGAGCCGCTTCCCGCCGTCCACGCGGTGTTGGAGGCCATCCGGCCCGACGCCCCCCTCGTCCACGAGAACATCGAGTCGGCCAACACCTTCGCCGACCTGTCCAACCTGAAGGGCGGAAAGTCCAACATCAACTTTCAATTCAAGCTCCGCAAGGGCGACGCCGAGAAAGCCCTGAAGGAGGCCGCGATCGTTTTCGAGGACGATTTCATTTCCCCCCCGGCCTCCCACGCCCACCTGGAGCCCCACGGGGTCCTCGCCCGGTGGGACGCGAACGGCAAGTTCACCCTCTGGTCGGGAACGCAGAGCCCTTCGCTGGTCCGCAATGACCTGGCGGGCATCCACCGCGTTCCGCTCAACCGGGTCCGGGTCATCGTGCCCTACCTCGGCGGCGCCTACGGGGGAAAGCTCTACGATAAGCTCGAGCCCATCACGACCCTCCTGGCCAAGGTGACGAAAAAACCCGTCCGCTGGATCCTGAACCGGGAGGAGGTCTTCGTGACCACTTCCAAACACGGGGCGGTCTGCCGGATCCGGACGGGCGTCTCAAAGGACGGCAAGATCTCCGTCCGGAAGGTCGCCGTGTACTACGACACGGGGGCCTTCGCCGAGGTCGGACCCCGCATCGCCTACAAGACCGGGTTCACGGCGGCGGGACCCTACCGGATCCCCAACGTCTGGATCGACTCCTACTGCGTTTACACCCACAAGACCCCCGCCGGGCCGTTCCGCGGCTTCGGCGTCCCACAGGTGGCCTTCGCTTACGAGGCCCACATGGACAAGGTGGCCCACCATCTGGGACGCGATCCGGTCGAGCTCAGACTGGAGTACACCTACGAGGAGGGGGACTTCTTCGCCTCGGGGACGAAGCTCCACAGCCTGGGCCACAAGGAAGCGCTCATAAAATGCGCCGAGGCCATCGGCTGGACGCCCGGTCCCCGAAAGCCCCCCGCGTCGCCCCCCACCCGGGGGAAGCGGCGCGGCAAGGGGTGCGCCGTCGCCCTCAAGGCCGTCCTCACGCCCTCTACGTCCGGGGCGATTCTGGAAATGGGAAGCGACGGAAGCCTGAACGTCCTCACCTCCGCCGTCGAAATGGGGCAGGGCTCGGACACCACCTTCTGCCAGATCGCCGCCGAGGAGCTTTGCGTGCCGTTCGAGAAGGTGGGCATCGTCCGGCCGGACACGGACGTGACCCCTTACGACACCCTGACGGCCGGGAGCCGGTCCACGTTCCACGTCGGCCGGGCGATCCAACTTGCCGCCGCCGACCTGAGGCGGAAGTTCATCGAGATCGGCGCCGAGGCGCTGGAGGTGAGCGAAGAGCAGGTCGAGTTTCACGAAGGCGGGGTCCGGGTCGTGGGCATGCCGGAACGCAATCTCACGCAGGGGGACGTCTTCACCCAGCGGTTCAAGGGCGCGAAGGGGACGACACTCGTCGGCCAGGGGGTCTGCCAGACCTCCGTCGCGCCCACCGACAAGGAGACCGGCCAGTCGGAGAACATGACGGCTTTCTGGTTCGGCGGCGCCTCCGGCGCGGAGGTCGAGGTGGACTGCGAGACGGGGACGGTTCAGGTGCTGAAGTTCGTCGGCGGCGCGGACGTGGGGAAGGCCATCCACCCCGCGCACTGCGGCCAGCAGATCGTCGGGGCCGCCATCACGACGCTGGGGTTGACGCTGTTCGAATCGATGCGCTTCGAGCAGGGGCAGCTCACCAACGCCTCCTTCCTCGAATACATCCTCCCGGCGTTCGGCGACGTCCCCCGTGACCTCTCTTCCCACATCCTGGAAACCCCCCACCGCGACGGCCCCTACGGCGCGAAGGGCGTCGGCGAGACGGGCACGATGTCGGCCATCCCGGCCGTGACCGCCGCCATCTTCGACGCGACGGGCGTCTGGATCCACGAGATCCCCATCACGCCGGAAAGCGTCCTGCGGGCGTTGCGCGGACACAACGGAGGCGGCGAGCGGCCATGAGAACCATCGAGCTGATGGTCAACGGCACGCGCGAGACGCTCCAAATTGAAGACCAGGCCCTGTTGCTGGACGTCCTGCGGGATAAGCTGTTTCTCACGGGAACGAAGGAGGGCTGCTCGGTGGGGGCCTGCGGGACGTGCACGGTCCTCATCGACGGCAAGCCCGTGAGCTCCTGCCTCACCCTGGCGGCGCAGCTCCGCCAGGACCAGGAGGTCACAACCATCGAGGGCCTGCCCAAAGACGGCAAGCTGGACCCGGTGCAGGAGGCGTTCCTCGAAGAGGCGGCCTTCCAATGCGCCTTCTGTACGCCCGGGATGATCTTGGCGGTGAAGGCCATGCTCTCGGAAATCCCGAACCCCTCGGAGGAAGAGACTCGCGAGTATCTACTCGGTAACTACTGCCGCTGCGGCGCGCACAAGGAAATCCTCAAGGCCGTCCACTCAGCGGCGGGAAAAACCACGTAACAGAAAAAACCTTGGGGGATATTTTGAAAACTGTCCCCCAAACCCCTCGAAAACTTTC
>JASLXW010000350.1 GCA_030740135.1 Nitrospinota bacterium | reverse complement strand
AACTTGGCGACGGCGTTGCGGGCGCAGGCGGTGAGGAACATGTCGCGGGCCTCCCCCTCATAGCGCGGCGTGGCCTTGATCACAAGGAGCAGGCGGCTCCCGTAGGGCGGAAAATCCACGTCGTGGACCTGATGCCCTTTGTTGATGAGGTCGGAATAGATCTGCACCGCGTGGGGCGCCCCCGTCAGGACCTGGTGATCGGTGAACCGGGTCGCGTTGAGGTGACGATAGATCGCGTCCCCGCGGCGGAGGACGGCGGTCACCCGGGCGCCGTAGCCGTTCGGGTCGTAGCCATAGTGGATGGTGTATTCCCCGAACGGGCCGTTCGGGACGTGTTGGGTGAGGTCCATCTCGGCCTCGATCACGATCTCCGCATGCGCCGGCGCCTTGAGGTCCACGGTCTCGCACTGGGTCAGCTCGACCGGCTCCCCCAGGAGGTTGCCGGTCATCTCGTGCTCGGAGTAACCGGGGTGATTGAAGCTGGCCGAAGCCGAGAGATCGAAGGCGGGGTGGTGGCCGATGCAAAGGGCGATGGGCATCGTCTTCCGGCCCCGTTCTTTATGCAGGGCGACGTTTCGCAGCGTGTCGGGCCTGTAGAGGCCGGACGAGATGAGGTTCTTGCCTTTCAGCTCGGTCCGGGAGAAGGCGGCGTTGAGGTCGCCCGTCTCGGGATTCACCGAGATCAGGTGCGCCGCGGAAAGGAACCGGCCGGAATCCTTGGGCGAGGAAACGACCACGGGGAGGGCCTCGAGGTTCACCTCTTTGCCCTTGACGACCTTCTCCTTGACGGGGGCGTGGTCCACCGTCACCGCTTCGTGAGCGGGCGGCCGGAGCCATTTGTCCCGCAGGTGTTCAAGCATCCCGTCGGCCGGGACCCCCGCCGCAAGCGCCACGAGATCGCGTGACGCGAACAGCCTGTCGACCACCTTCCAACCTTTATAGCCCTTGACGTTGTCAAACAGGACGGGTTGCTCGACAAGCTGGCAGACGCCGCCCATTTCCGTGAGCGGATCGGCGGGCTTTTGAATGTGAAGGATCCGGTCCTTGATCTGAGCGAGGAAACTCCGCAGGTCTTTCGCCATATCGATCTCCTTCCCGGCTCGGCCGCGGCGCGAGGAGAAACGGACGTCAACGCACTCGGGGCGCCCTCGTCCCGAGAACCTCCGCGTCCGTCGTCCCGGCCCCGATGACGCACATCCATTCTATCCAAACGGGGGGTCGCGAAGAAACGCCTTCTATCCCAAGGAATCCTCGCCCGGTTCGCTCTCGGCGGCTTTCATCGGCAGGCGGACCCAAAACCGGGTTTCGCCGGGTTTGGATTCAAGCGCGATCGCGCCTTGATGCGTCTCGCAGACGATTCGGTGGACGATCTGAAGACCGAGGCCGGCGCCTTCGCCGACGTCCTTCGTGGTAAAAAACGGCTCGAAGATTCGCGGCTGAATCTCTTCGGGAATGCCCGGGCCGCTGTCGACAACCTCCACCGTGACGGCGTCCGGCTCGCGGGCCGTGCGCAACCGGATATCCCCTCCCCCCCCCCGGCCTCGGAGCGGATGGCGTCGATGGCGTTGTCGAGCAGGTTCGTCCACGCCTGGTTGAGCTCGCTGCCAAAGGCGTCGATTCGGGGCAAGTCGGGGTCGAACTCCCGATGAACGACGATGTGATGGTCTTCCAGTTTGCGGCCGAGGAGGGTGAGTGAATCTTCCAAGCCTTGATGCACATCCAAGTCCTGTCGCGGCGCCCGGTCCATGAAGGAATAGGATTTGACCGCGTTCACGAGCTCGGAGATCCGCTGCGTCGCGTGCTTGATTTCCCGGACCAGCACGCCGGCGGCAAGCGAGCGCTCCAGCCATGAAATCGCGGCCGGACCCGCTTCCGGCGGGAGCCCTTCGGCCAGGGTTTCCAGCCCGTCCACCGACAGGTCCGTCTGGGCGAACGTCGGCGCCAGCCTCCAACCGTCCGGGATGCCGCGGTCTTCCAACCAGTCGGAAAAACCGTCCTCCCGCTCGCTTTCCCTCAAGGGATCGGCGGGTTTCAAGACCTCCGAATCCGCCGCCGTCCGCCGTTTGACCGTGGAGAGGAACGCCCATTGCTCCGGGTTCAGCGCCATCCCGGCCAATTCCACCGAGAGCGCGCCCACGGCGTCGAAAACCTCGCTGAGCTCCTGGACGGCGCGGACGGCCGCGGCGGTCGGGTTGTTCAAATCGTGGGCCAGTCCGGCGGACACCTTCCCCAGGGCCGCCATCTTCTCCTGCTGCAACAGGGCCTCGGACTTCTTCTTTTCGGCCTGAACCTCGTTAATCAGGCTCTGGAGGAGCCGCGAGTTCGTGGCCTGTAGACCCTCCATCTGCATGCGGTTCTGCTCGGACCGGGCGAGCTTCTTCTTCAGGATCCGGTTTTCCTTTTCCAACGGTTCCGGCCGGCGGCGGTCCAGGTCGCTCATTTCGTCCCCAGTAAAAGGGTGACAAAGGTTTCGTTATGAAAGCGCGAGATTTCCGCGCTTCCCACAGGGGCAATCTCGCCGAAGGCGTAGAACCCGCAGACCGGCACGTGGTCGCCAAGCCGTGAGCGAACGAGATCGAGCTCTTTGGACGTACGGGTGCCGAGAAGCATCTTGCGTGCGGCGCAAGAGAAAACGAGGGCCGCTTCGGGCTCCGACAGGCCGGGGTAGGCGCTCAGCGCGCGGGTGAGAGACTCCTCCGTCCCTTCCAGGATGTTCTCGGGGGACGCAACGGAGAACTGGACCGATGCGCCCTCCGGCACACTCCCCAAGAAGGTGGCCGAACCGGTATCCTCGTCATAGGCAATGGGCGCGCGAAGATAGAAATCCCCGCCGTCTTCCTCGTACACAGCCAGGGGAATGGCCATGTGCGTATCGCCCGAGGTGGCATCGGCGCCGAGGTAGGACTGATAGAACCTCAACGCCGGCTGACCGTCGATTTCCTGAACCAAGTTCCCATCCGACTTCGTCACGCGGCCCACTTTGCCCAAAGGCTTCCAACCCGTGGCGACTCCCGTTGCGTAATCAAGGGGACCGGAGAAAAGGAGGACCGGCACCGAATCCCGCAAGACCTGATTACAGCAGAACTGGTGGGTGGTCGGCCCGATTTCCTGTCCTGAGTCGCCCGAGGCCCCGCCCAGGATGGAGATCCCCCCGCCCAGGATCTCGAGAAGCCGGGTGACGATATCCCCTTCCGCCGCGGCTACGTTGTCGGGGGTGGTGATGCAGAGCGTCGGGTCCTTTGTGGTTTTTGCCTTTGCCTGTGCCACGGCTTCCTTGCAGGCCGCCAAGGGGTCCCCGGAGGCGTCCTTTCCCACACCGGCCGTCATGTCCACCGAATCCAAAGCGAGCAGGCAGAGCGTGACGGTATCCTCCTGGAATCCCAGGACCGATGACATCTCGCCGGCCGTCGTGCAGCCCACCAACTGGATGCCCGGATGGGCCTGGTTGACGGCGGCGACCATCCGCTCACAATCCTCGTCGAACGCTGAAAAGAGCAGGCTGGCCTGCGGCTTGATTCCGTCCAGGGCGTCCGCGCATTGATCGAGGGCCTCGGCGGCGGCGTCGCCGGGATCCAGATCATCACTGTGCCCCACAACCATCTTGAACACGGCCCGCTCCTTTCTCCAGGATTTCCGCATTCCGGCGGCCCGATGGGGTCAGGGGGGGCGGCCGAGCGTCCCTCCCGGACGGCCCCGCCGGACACCCGCACCATAGCAAAAAAGGGCCGGACTCGCCGCTCATCACCAAGGCTGGGCGTCGCAGGCGCTATCAACCGGTTTGTGATTGGATCGCGTGGTTTTGCAGACAATCCAGCGGCAGAAATCCGGGGGCGCACGCCGATCCGGGGAAGGTTCTTCACTCCGCCGGGGACGACGAAGGTCACCCCCAGCGCCCAAAAGGATTTCTCGGCAACTTGCTGAAGGGCTACCGCAGGCCCTTCGCCTTCTCCGCCCCGGCCTCGAACCGCCCGAAGATCACCGGCCTCCCGTCCTCCACCATCTTTCTCCCTCGGGCGTAGACCGCTTCGATTTGAAGATCCCCATCGAGAATCACAAGGTCCGCGTCCGCCCCGGCGGTGAGGCTTCCCTTTCCGGGATAGAGCCCCAGGACCTTCGCCGTGTTCTCGGTGATGGCGGCAAGAACATCGGGGATCGGCAGGTCCCTTTCCGTCACGGCCTCACGGAACTGCTCGTGGAGGGCGGAAAGAGGCCATTTGATGAAGTCCCGGTCGCCTTCCGGAATAAAGACGCCGTTGCCGTCCGTGCTGAGGGTGACGCGGTCGAGGGGGACCCCTTCCTCCCGCAGATAGACCAGGGCCTCCGATGCGGGGACGGACGCCGGAAGACCCCGGGCCGGCGTGAAGGAGGCCGTCAGATCGATGGACCCTCCCGCCTTCGCGAACACCGCCGCCTCTTCCAGCAGCCTCCGGGTTCGGTTCAAATGCGTCGGGAAGAGTTGCGTGATCGGCGCCTCGCTTCCTTCGCAGACCTCGAACAGGGGCTTCAACCCCGCCTTCCCCGGGCCCACGTGCAAATGAAGCAGGCCCGGCTTTCCGGCCAGACGGCCGCCCATCCAGGCCTCGGACGCGAGACGCGTCAATTCCTGGATTGTGGGTTCGGTCGAGCGAAC
>JASLXW010000034.1 GCA_030740135.1 Nitrospinota bacterium | reverse complement strand
CCGTCTCGTACTCCACGTGAGCCGTCGCTATCGTGATCCCACGCTCCCTTTCCTCAGGCGCCTTGTCGATCGAGTCGAACGGAACGAAATCCGCCTGACCCTTCTTCGACAGCGCAAGCGTGATCGCCGCCGTCAAGGTCGTCTTCCCGTGATCCACGTGCCCGATCGTGCCTACGTTCACGTGCGGCTTCGTACGCTCGAACTTCGCCTTGCTCATAACCAAGAATCCTTAGTTGGAACCTTCATTCCATAAACCGTTCAGTCGGTGACGGTTAAGTCGGCGGCTCCCAGAGTCGCGACCCGTTGAACGCCGGACGGGCGTCACGTGACCAGGGCTTCTCTCGACCCGGAGGCCCCCGTCCGCTGAATCATCTCCTCCGCCACAGAGGCGGGAACCTGCTCGTATCCGGCGACCTGCATGGTGTAGTGGGCGCGGCCCTGCGTGGACGAGCGAAGGTCGGTGGCGTAACCGAACATCTCCGCCAGGGGAACCAGCGCGCTGACCACCTGGGCGCCCGCCCGCCTGAACATGCCCGATATCTTTCCGCGGCGGGAGGTCAGATCGCCCATCACGTCGCCGAGATAATCCTCCGGGACGACGACCTCGAGCTTCATCAGCGGCTCCAAGACCACCATACCGGCTTTCCGCATCGCCCCTTGAAAGGCGAGAGAGCCCGCCACCGAGAACGCCAGCTCGGAAGAATCGACATCATGGTACGAGCCGTCCTCCACCGTCACCTTCACATCGACCACCGGGTAACCGGCCAGAATGCCTGTATCGGCCGCCCCACGGACGCCCTTCTCGACGGATTTCGCGTACTCTTTCGGGATGGCGCCGCCGAAAATCGCCCACTCGAACACGATGCCGGAGCCCCGAGAGAGACTCTCCACCCGGAGCTCGACGTCGCCGTACTGGCCGCGGCCCCCCGTCTGGCGAACGAATTTCTCCCGGACCTGCGCGGACCCGATGGCGGTCTCGCGGTACGAGACCCGGGGTTTCGAAACATTGGCCTCGACCTTGAACTCGCGCAGCAGGCGATCCACCAGGATCTCCAGATGGAGCTCGCCCATCCCCGACATGATGGTCTGGCCGGTCTCCGGATCGGTTCGGACCCGAAAGGACGGGTCCTCGGCGCCGAGCTTACCCAGGGAAGTCCCCAGCCTTTCTTCATCGGCCTTGGTCTTGGGCTCGACGGCTACGGAGATGACGGGTTCTGGAAATTCGATGGATTCCAAAAGAAGGGGGGATTGACGGGCGGCGAGGGTGTCTCCGGTGGTGGTGTGGCGCAAACCGAGGAACGCGACAATGTCGCCGGTTCTCGCCTCCTGCATCTCCTCACGCTTGTCGGCGTGCATCCGCAGAAGACGACCGATGCGCTCGCTGCGCCCGCGTCCGACGTTCATAACCTGTTCACCCGTCCGGATCACGCCCGAATAGACCCGGCAGAATGAAAGCTGGCCCATATAGGGGTCGGTCATCACCTTGAAGACAAGCCCGGAAAAGGGGGTTTCGTCATCGGGCGGACGGACCTCGACGGACTCGCTGTCCGGCTTCGCTCCCTGAACCGGCGGAACGTCGATTGGAGAGGGGAGGTAATCCACGATCCCATCCAGCAGGGCCTGTATTCCCTTGTTCTTGAAGGCCGATCCACAGAGCACCGGAACGCCCTGCCCCGTCACGGTCACCCGGCGAAGGACGGAGAGCAACTTGTCCGTCTCGATCTCACCGTCCGCCAGAAAACGCTCCAGGATATCTTCATCCAGATCGGCCAGGGCTTCGAGAAGGCCCTCCCGCTGGGTCCGGGCCAGGGCTTCCATCTCCTCGGGCACCGGGACGATTCGGAAGTTGACGCCGGACTCATCCTCATCGTAGATGCGGGCCTCCCACCGGACCAGGTCGATGATCCCGATGAAGTCTTCCTCGCTCCCCCAGGGGAGCTGCACCACGAGCGGGTTGGCCGCCAGGCGATCCCCGATCTCCCCTACGACGCGCGGAAAATCGGCCCCGACGCGGTCCATCTTGTTGACGAAAGCGATGCGCGGCACACCGTACTTCTCGGCCTGCCGCCAGACCGTTTCCGACTGCGGCTCGACGCCGCCCACCGCGCAAAACACGCCGACCGACCCGTCCAGGACGCGAAGGCTTCGCTCCACTTCCATCGTGAAATCCACATGGCCGGGGGTGTCGATAATCTGAACCAGGTGATCCCGCCACATGCAGGTGGTCGCGGCCGAGGTGATGGTGATGCCGCGCTCCTGCTCCTGCGGCATCCAGTCCATGACGGCCGTGCCCTCGTGGACCTCGCCCAACCGGTGGGTCCGGCCCGTGTAATACAGAATCCGCTCGGTGGTCGTGGTCTTGCCGGCGTCGATATGCGCCATGACCCCGATATTTCGAATTTTATCCAACGGAATTGCCCGGCTCATCGGTTAAACCCCGCCTTCATCGCTACCACCGATAGTGGGCAAAGGCCTTGTTCGCCTCTGCCATCCGGTGTGTGTCGTCTTTCTTCTTGATGGCGGCCCCGGTGTTATTCGAGGCGTCCAACAACTCGGCGGCCAGCCGCTCCTGCATCGTCCGCTCTTTTCGGTCCCGCGCCAAGGAGATGAGCCAACGGAAGCTGAGGGCCGTTTTCCGGCTCGGCCGCACCTCGATCGGGATCTGATACGTGGAGCCCCCGACCCTGCGGGAGCGGACCTCCAAGTGCGGCTTCACGTTGTCCACCGCCCGCTTGAAGACCTTCAGAGGATTGTCCCGGGTCTTCTCCTCGATGATATCGAAGGCCTGATACATGATCCGCTCGGCCCGGTTCCTCTTGCCTTTCCACATCAGGTTGTTGATAAACTTCGCCACCAGCCGGTCCCCATACTTGGGATCCGGTACGATTTTTCTCTCGCCTGTGATTTCCCGCCGCGGCATCGTTCATCCTTTCCAGCCGGGGTCGCCGATCGGGTCGGCGCCGCCGAAATAGACAACCCCTTTGCTCGGCGGTGGGACACTTCCCCGCCGCGCAATCCGCCATCTTCATTCACGCCTGCCGGGGAACAAAAAGAAGGCGCCTCGCCCCCGGGGGTTTTAGGCCTTCGGGCGTTTGGCTCCGTACTTCGACCGGCTTTGCCGGCGACCTTCCACACCTACGGTGTCCAAGACGCCCCGAATGACGTGGTACCGGACGCCGGGAAGGTCTTTCACCCGCCCACCCCGGATAAGGACAATGGCGTGTTCCTGAAGGTTATGTCCGACGCCCGGGATATACGTGGTGACCTCCATCCCGTTGGTCAGACGGACCCTCGTCACTTTCCGTAGAGCCGAGTTCGGCTTCTTGGGGGTCGATGTGTAAACCCGCAAACAGACGCCCCGCCGCTGCGGGCACTGCCGCAACGCCGGGCTCTTGGTCTTCGATTTGGCCTTCCGCCGGCCCTTGCGCACCAACTGATTGACGGTCGGCAAAACGACGCCCTCCACAGAAAACGATCCGGCCGCACGAACACACTTCGCCGCGCGGCCGGAAGGACTATAATTAAATCCTTCCTAATCTAACACTTTAAAGGCCAGTGTCAAGCCCTTCGCCGAAGAACCGGCCATCCATCCGGGGCGGATGACCGCGGGATCAATACAATCCGAGCGAAACTCACTTTTCCGAGACGCCAACCTCCTCGCTTTCCTTCCGCCGGCCCGCGGCGTCGGCCTTGGCCTTGGCGGCCGTCTCGCCCTCGGGCGCGGGGACCGACTTCTCCTCGGCCACCACCATGGAAGGCTCAGGCCGCGACTCGGGCATCTTCGTGTTCAGATCGAGCCGCTGGTAGCGTTGGGCGCCCGTGCCGGCCGGGATGAGCCGGCCCATGATGACGTTCTCCTTGAGCCCCCGCAGCCGGTCCACCATTCCGCTCACGCTGGCCTGAGTCAGAACGCGCGTGGTCTCCTGGAAGGAGGCCGCCGAGATGAAGCTGGGCGTGCTCAGGGAGGAACGGGTGATCCCCAGCAGGATGGGCTTCCCCGTCGCGGGCGTCCCTTTTGCCTTTTGGGCTTCTTTGTTCTTGGCCGCAAACACCTCTTTCGTCACCTGTTCACCCACGAGGAAGTCCGTATCCCCGGGCTCCTCGATGATCAGGCGCTTGAGCATCTGCCGGACGATCACCTCGATGTGCTTGTCATTGATGGTGACGCCCTGAAGGCGGTACACCTCCTGGATTTCGTTGACCAGATATTTTTGCAGCTCTTTTTCGCCCAGAACATCCAGGATGTCGTGCGGGTTGACGGCCCCGTCCATGAGGGGCTCGCCGGCGCGCACCAAGTCTCCTTCATGAACGTTGACGTGCTTGCCCCGGGGGATCAGGTACTCGCGCTCTTCATCGGCGTCCGTAATCACCAGGACGCGGCGCATCCCCCGCACGAAGCCGCTGAAGCGGACCGTTCCGTCCACTTGACTGATGATGGCCTGCTCTTTGGGCTTCCGGGCCTCGAACAACTCGGCCACCCGGGGAAGACCACCCGTGATGTCTTTGGTTTTCGTGGTCTCACGGGGGATCTTGGCCAGAATGTCGCCCGCGCCCACAGGGGCGCCCTCGGCCACCATGATGCGCGCGGCCATGGGGAGCAGGTAACGGCCCACTGTCTTTCCGCCGGAATCCTTGATGGAAATCTGCGGCTGGAGTTTCTCTTCGGCGTGCTCAAGGACGACCTTCTGTGAAAGACCCGTCACCTCGTCAAGCTCTTCCTTGACGGTGACGCCCTCGATCAGGTCGCCGAAGGCGATCCGGCCTCCGTACTCGGTCAGGATCGACAGGGTGTAGGGATCCCATTCGACCAGGTTATCGCCCGGATTGACCCGCTGGCCGTCACGCGCCTTGATCTTGGCCCCGTAAACGACCGGATAGTGCTCCCGCTCCCAACCCTGATCGTCCTGGATGACGACGCTGCCGTTGCGGTTCATCACGACCGTGTCGCCCACCTTGTTGACGACCGTGCGCAGGTTCTGGTACCGAAGCACACCGCCCCGCTTGACTTCGAGGGTGGTCTGCATCGCCACCCGGCTGGCGGTCCCGCCGATGTGGAAGGTCCGCATGGTGAGCTGCGTTCCGGGCTCTCCGATGGACTGGGCGGCGATCACCCCCACCGCCTCACCCAGCTCGATGGGCATTCCGGTGGCCAGGTTCCGCCCGTAACACTTTTGACAGATGCCGGTCTGGGTCTCGCACGCCAGGGCCGAGCGGATGGTCACCCTCTCGATGCCGGCGTTCTCAATCCGCTCAACGGCGCTCTCGTCGATCTCCCCTCCGGCCTTCACGAGGATTCCGCCCTTGATCGGATTCTTGATCCCCTGGAGCGCGATTCGGCCCAGGATCCGGTCGCCGAGCGCCTGGATGACCTCGCCGCTTTCCACCAGGGAGGTGATCTCGATCCCGTTGGGCGTGCCGCAGTTCTCCTCGGTGATGATGACATCCTGCGCCACGTCCACCAGCCGCCGGGTCAGGTAGCCGGAGTTGGCCGTCTTCAGGGCGGTGTCCGCCAACCCTTTGCGGGCCCCGTGGGTGGAGATGAAGTACTGAAGCACCGTCAACCCCTCGCGGAAATTGGCCGTGATGGGGGTCTCGATGATCTCCCCCGACGGCTTGGCCATGAGCCCGCGCATCCCGGCCAGCTGCCGGATCTGCTGGGTGCTCCCCCGCGCGCCCGAGTCGGCCATGATGAAAATGGGGTTGAATTGGTCCTTCCGATCCTCGGCCGGCGCGGACCCGGGCGCGCCTTCGCCGGTCATCATCCATTCGTCTTCGGATTGCATCACGCGGAACATCTCGTCCGAGACGTTCTCGGTGACATGCGACCAGATGTCGATCACTTTGTTGTAGCGCTCGCCGTCGGTGATCAGGCCGTCGCGGTATTCCCGCTCGACTTTCGTCACTTCCCGTTGGGCGCGGAAGACCAGATCCGTTTTGGCCTCGGGGACGTGCATGTCCTCCATCCCGATGGAAATCCCGGCCATCGTGGCGTAGCTGAACCCCGCGTCCTTCAGGTCGTCCAGGAACCCGACGGTGACGTCCTTGCCCATGCGTTTGTAGGTCTGGGCCACCAGGGCGGTCAGCGCCTTTTTGTCCATCACGCGGTTGACCGCCTCGAAGGGCATCTCCCGGGGAAGCATCTCATAGAGCAGGACCCGGCCCGCCGTGGTGAGGTGCAGCTCGCCGTCCAGCCGGACCCGGATCCGGGCCTGAAGGCCGACTTCCTCCTGGTCGTAGGCCACCCGAACCTCGTCGGCGCTGCCGAACACCCGGTTCTCTCCCGAGGCGCCCGCTCGGGGCTTGGTCATGTAGTAACAACCCAGGATGATGTCCTGACTCGGCACCGCCAGGGGCGATCCGCTGGCGGGCGAGAGAATGTTGTTGGTGGACATCATCAAGACCTTGGCCTCCATCTGCGCCTCGACCGAAAGCGGCACATGGACGGCCATCTGGTCGCCGTCGAAATCCGCGTTGAAGGCCGCGCACACCAGCGGGTGGATGCGAATGGCCTTGCCTTCGACCAGAAGGGGCTCGAAGGCCTGAATGCCCAAGCGGTGAAGCGTCGGAGCCCGGTTCAACAGAATCGGATGGTTCTTGATGACCTCGTCCAGGACGTCCCAGACCTCCGGGACCTCCCGCTCCACCAGCTTCTTTGCGCTCTTGATGGTCGTGACCAGCCCCTTTTCTTCCAGCAGGCTGTAGATGAAGGGCTTGAACAGCTCGAGGGCCATCTTCTTGGGCAGGCCGCACTGGTCGAGCTTGAGCTCCGGGCCCACCACGATGACCGACCGGCCGGAGTAATCCACGCGCTTGCCCAGCAGATTTTGGCGAAACCGCCCCTGCTTGCCCTTGATCATGTCGCTGAGCGACTTGAGCGGCCGCTTGTTCGGCCCCAGCAGGATGCGGCCCCGCCGGCCGTTGTCGAACAGGGCGTCCACCGCTTCCTGAAGCATCCGCTTCTCGTTGCGGATGATAATGTCCGGAGCGCGCAGCTCCTGAAGGCGCATGAGGCGGTTGTTGCGGTTGATGACGCGCCGATAGAGGTCATTCAGATCGGAGGTGGCGAAGCGGCCTCCGTCCAGGGGAACCAACGGCCTCAGCTCGGGCGGGATGACCGGGATCACCGTGAGGATCATCCATTCGGGCCGGTTGCCGGATTTACGGAAGGCCTCGACCACTTTGAGCCGCTTGATGCACTTCTTCCGCTTCTGGACGCTGCCGGTTTCGCGCAACTCCGTTTTGAGCTGCGCGCTCAGCTCGTCCAATTCGAGGCCGGCCAGCAGCTCCCGGATGGCCTCCGCGCCCATATCGGCCCGGAATCCGCCCGCCTCGAATTCCTGGCTCAGCTCCTGGTACTTATCCTCCAAGAGCAGGTCCCCGGGCTTGACGGGGGCGTCACCGGGGTCGATGACCACGTAGTTCTCGAAGTAGAGGATCCGCTCCAGGTCCCGCAAGGGCATGTCCAACAGGTTCCCGATGCGGCTCGGGAGCCCCTTGAAGAACCAGACGTGGGACACCGGGCAGGCCAATTGGATATGGCCCATCCGCTCCCGCCGGACCTTCGACAGGGTGATCTCCACGCCGCACTTCTCGCAGACGATCCCCCGGAATTTCATTCGCTTGTACTTGCCGCACAAACATTCCCAGTCCTTGACCGGGCCGAAGATCCGCGCGCAGAAAAGACCGTCCCGCTCCGGCTTGAACGTCCGGTAGTTGATGGTTTCCGGCTTCTTCACTTCTCCGGAAGACCACGAGAGGATCTTCTCGGGCGCGGCGATCTTGATCCGGATCGCGTCGAAGAAAATGGGGTCTTTGGGCTTCTCAAAAAGGTTCAGAATGCTATCCAACGCCAGTCCTCCTTTGGTGGACTTGTGGTTTCCCGGACCTCAGCCCTCGGTCCCGACTCCGTTGCTCCCGGTCCCATCGGTCACGGGTCCGTCCGTCGGGGCCGTCTTTGTTTCCTCAATGAGCTCGACGTCCAACGCCAGAGCTTGCAGCTCCTTCATCATGACGTTGAAAGATTCCGGGAGACTGGCCTCCAGGGCGCTTTCCCCCTTGACAATGGATTCGTACATTCGGGTCCGCCCGGCGATGTCGTCGCTTTTGACGGTGAGCATCTCCTGAAGGATTCGGGCGGCCCCGTACGCCTCGAGCGCCCACACCTCCATCTCGCCGAGCCGCTGCCCGCCGAACTGGGCCTTCCCCCCCAAGGGCTGCTGGGTGACCAGGGAATAGGGTCCCGTGGAGCGGGCGTGAATTTTCTCGTCCACCAGGTGATGGAGCTTCAGCATGTAGATGTACCCCACGGCCACCTTCTGGTCGAAGGGGGCGCCGGTCCGCCCGTCGTACAACAAGGTCTCTCCGCTCTCGGGCAGGCCCGCGTCCTTCAGGGCCTTGCGGATGTCCTTCTCCTTCGCCCCTTCGAACACCGGCGTGGCGAAATTGACCCCCAAGACCTTGGCGGCCCAGCCCAGGTGGGTCTCGAGGACCTGGCCCACGTTCATCCGGGACGGCACCCCCAAGGGGTTGAGAATGATCTCGATCGGTCGCCCGTCCGGCATGTAGGGCATGTCTTCTTCGGGAACAATGATGGACACGACGCCCTTGTTGCCGTGGCGTCCCGCCATCTTGTCCCCGACCTGGAGTTTCCGCTTGACGGCCACAAAGACCTTGACCAGCTTGATCACGCCCGGCGGAAGCTCGTTCCCCTTGCGCAGCTTGGCGATCTTCTCCTCCATCATGTTCTGGATGAGGCCGATCTTGTCTTTGACGGCCGCGTCGATCTCCGCCACCTGCGTCCGCACCTCGCCCGGCATCCCGTCTTTGAGGGCGTCGAACGTCCGGACGGGCAGCCCCTCCAGAAGCTCCGGGTCGACCGCCGCGCCCTTAGAGAGGAGGGTCTTGCCGGTGCGCGGATCGACCACCCGGGAAACGACCTGCCGGTTCGCGATCAGGGGGCGGATCCGCCCGTCCCGCTCCTCTTCCAGGATGCGGATCTCATCCTGGTAGTCTTTCTCGATCTTGGCGACCCCGTCCTCTTCGATGGCGACGGCGCGGACGTCCTTGTCCACCCCGCGCCGGGAGAAGACCTTCACGTACACCACCGTCCCCTCGACGCCCGGCGGGACGGTCAGGGAGGTGTCCCGCACATCGCCGGCCTTCTCGCCGAAGATCGCCTTGAGGAGCTTTTCTTCCGGGCTGAGCTGGGTTTCGCCCTTCGGGGTGACCTTGCCGACCAGGATGGACCCGGCGCCGACCTTGGCGCCGATGCGGACCACCCCGCTCTCATCCAGGTCCTTGAGGACCTCTTCACCCACATTGGGAATGTCCCGGGTGACATCCTCCTTGCCCAGCTTGGTGTCGCGGGCTTCCACCTCGAATTCCTCGATGTGGATGGAGGTGTAGATATCCTCCTTGACAACCTTTTCGCTGATGACGATGGCGTCCTCGAAGTTGTAGCCGCGCCACGGCATGAAGGCGACCAGAACGTTTCTGCCCAAGGCCAATTCTCCCCATTCGATGGCCGGCCCGTCCGCCAGGACTTGCCCCTTCTTGATCTTCTGGCCGAGCTTCACGATGGGCCGCTGGTTGAAACAGGTGTTCTGGTTGGACCGCCGGTACTTGGTCAGGTTGTAAATGTTGACCCCGGGCCCTTGGGCGGAGCCCTTTTTCCGTCTGTCCTGGGTCCGGACGACGATCCGGGAGGCCTCCACGTCCACCACCTCCCCGTCCGTCCGGGCCACGATGACGGCCCCGGAATTCGTCGCCGCGACGCCTTCCATCCCGGTCCCGACGAAGGGGGCCTCCGGGCGGAGCAGGGGAACGGCCTGGCGCTGCATGTTGGACCCCATCAGGGCGCGGTTGGCGTCGTCGTTTTCCAGAAACGGGATGAGCGAGGTGGCCACGCTCACCAGCTGCTTGGGGGAGACATCCATGTAATTCACTTCGTCCGGCGACGCCATCACGAACTCGCCCCCCGTCCGGCACGAGACCAGGTCGTTGACGAACTTCCCCCCCTTGTTGATGGGGGCGTTGGCCTGGGCGATGGTGCATTTGTCCTCGTCGATGGCCGTTAAAAACTCCACCTTGTCCGAGACGCGCCCGTTCTGGACCTTCCGGTAAGGGGTCTCGATGAACCCGAACTCACTGACCCGGGCGTAGGTGCTCAACGACGAGATCAGGCCGATGTTCGGACCTTCGGGCGTCTCGATGGGGCAGATCCGGCCGTAATGGGTCTGGTGCACGTCGCGGACCTCGAAACCGGCCCGCTCACGGGTCAACCCGCCGGGACCCAGGGCCGACAGGCGCCGCTTGTGCGTCAACTCGGACAACGGGTTCGTCTGGTCCATGAACTGCGAGAGCTGGGCGCTGCCGAAGAACTCCTTGATGGCCGCGGCGATGGGCTTGGCGTTGATGAGGTCCTGGGGCATGGCCGATTCCAGGTCGATGATGCTCATCCGCTCCCGGATGGCCCGCTCCATCCGAACCAGCCCGATCCGGAACTGGTTCTCCAACAACTCGCCCACGGAACGGACCCGACGGTTTCCCAGGTGGTCGATGTCGTCCACCGTCCCCTGTGCCGAGCGCAGCCCGACCAGGTAGACCATGGTCTTCACCACGTCCTCCTGCGTCAGGGTCCGCTGACCCAACGGGAGCGAGAGCGCCAGCTTCGAGTTGATCTTCATCCTCCCGATCCGCGACAGGTCGTAGCGCTTGGAGTTCAGGAAGAGGTTGTCGAACAGGGCCCGCGCGGTTTCCCGCGTCGGGGGATCGCCCGGCCGGAGCCGCTTGTAAATCTCGAGCAGGGCGTCCTCGGGGGTGTCCACCTTATCGACCTTCAGGGTATCGAGAATGGTCGAGTCGAACCCGGCTTCGGCCTGATGGATGATGTGGAATTTCCGGACCTTGGCTTCGGCGACGGCCTCCAGGACATCCGGCGTGATCGGCGCGCCGGCCTCGAGGATCACTTCGCCCGTTCCCTCGTTGACGATCGCCCGGGCGACTGCGCGTTCGAGAAGGACTTCGGCGTCCATTTCAACCGAAGAGATCTTGAGCGCCTCCATCCGCTCGTAAGCCTTCCGGGTGATCTTCCGGCCCACCTTGGTCAAGGGGTCCCCGGATTTCAGATCCACCAGGTCCTCCGTGGCGCGCTGACCCACGATGAGCTCGGAGACCTTCTTCTTGAAGCCCCCCGACTTGGGGTCGACGCTGATCTCATCCTGGGAATAGAAGGCCGCCACGATCTCCTCGGTGTCCAACCCCAGGGCCCGCAACAGGGTGGTGGCGGGCAGCTTGCGCCGCCGGTCGATTCGGACGTAGAGGATGTCCTTGGAGTCGACCTCGAAATCCAGCCACGAGCCCCGGTAAGGGATGACCCGGGCGGAGAACAAGTGCTTTCCGCTGTGAATCGGCCCGCTGTCCTGGCTGAAGAAGACCCCGGGCGAGCGGTGCATCTGGCTGACGACGACCCGCTCGGTCCCGTTGATGATGAAGGTCCCGTTCTCGGTCATCAGGGGGATTTCGCCCAGGTAGACCTTCTGTTCTTTGATGTCCTTGACGACGGGTTCGTCGTCGAGACCCTTTTCCGTCAAAACCAGCTGAACGATGACGCGCAGGGGGTCGCTGTACGACATCCCCCGCTCGCGGCACTCGTCCATATCGTTCTTGGGGCGGTACGCGAGCGGCTCTTGGGACTTGGCGTCCACCACGCCCGGCCCGCCCAGGCCCTTGAACTCGCCCGTCTTCGACGTCCAGGACCCGACCTCGTAACCGACGTAGTTCAGGAACGCCGTTCCGTTGTAGTCGCTGACCGGGAAAACGCTCTGAAAAACGTTCTCCAGGCCCTCGTTCTCCCGCTCGGAAGGCGAGACCTTGGATTGCATAAACCGCTCGTAGGACTCAAGCTGAATCTCGATCAGGTTGGGGATATCAACGACCGCCAGGTTGGTTCCAAAGCTGATTCGCCCGTCCTGTCCATTGTTCCGGCTTGTCTCTTTCGCCATTCTCCACCCCTATTTCGGGACCAGAAGACAAAGGCCCTGCCCGGGCCCGGACGAAAAACCGCTGTGACGCGCGATCAGCCGATCTCCGCCTCCGCGCCGGCATCGGTCAGCTCTTTGAGGACCCCGTCGGCCTCCTCTTTCGGAATCCCCTCCTTCACCACCCGGGGCGCCCCGTCCACCACCTCCTTGGCCTCTTTGAGCCCCAGACCCGTCAGGGCCCGGACGGCCTTGATGACGGCGATCTTCTGTTGGCCGACGTTCGTCAGGGTCACCTTGAACTCTGTCTGCTCGGCTTCGGCCTCGGCCTCGCCTCCGCCCCCGGCGGCGGGCGCGGCGGCCATCATCATCCCGGCCGCGGACACCCCGAACTTTTCCTCCAGGGCCTTGACGAGATCGGCCAGCTCCAGAACCGACATGCTTTCGATATGGGACATGAGGTCTTCTTGCGTGATTGTGCTCATCAGTCTTTCTCCGTTGTCCAGCGACCGGCCTCCGCCGGACCACTTTCCCCGGCCGTTAGGATCCGCTCTTTTGATCCCGGATGGCCGAGAGCTTCACAACCAAATTGACCAACACCCCGTTCAGCGCCCGGACCAGCCCCGTGATGGGGCCCTGGAGGGTCCCGAACAACTGGGCCAGCAAAACCTCGCGGGGGGGCAGCTTCGCAATCCGCTCCACCTCCGACCCGTCGATCAGGTCGCCGTCGAACACCCCGCACTTGATCTCCAAGGCCGGATGGGCAGCGGCGAACTTCGACAACTCGCGGGCCGGCTCTATCATCTCCCCATCGCAGAACGTCACGGCGGTCGGACCCTGGAACTCCTTCTCCAAAATCGAGAAGGGCGTTTCCCGAACCGCCAGGCGGACCAGTCGGTTCTTGACCACCCGCATCTCGGCCTGATTCGCCTTCAGCGTCCGCCGCAGCTCGGTGATCTCCGAAACGTTCAAGCCCCGGAAGTCCGCCAGGATGGCGCCCCGGGCGTTCTCGAAACGCTCCCGAATCTCCGCCACCTTTTTCTCTTTGACCGCTGTCGCCACCGCGTTGCTCCCTCCCGGGTTCGGACGTTATCGGTAGGCCACCGCCACCGCCTGGTGGTCCACCTTGATTCCCGGACCCATGGTGGTCGAGATCGACACGCTCCGGATGTACGCGCCCTTGGCCGAAGCGGGCCTGAGGCGCTGAATCGACTCCAACAAGGCCCCGGCGTTCTCGAGCAGGGCACCCGCATCGAAATCGGTCTTCCCGAGCGGCGCGTGAACGATGCCCGCCTTGTCGACGCGAAAATCGACCTTGCCGGCCTTGGCGTCCCGCACCATCCGCGCGACATCGAAGGACACCGACCCCGACTTGGGGTTGGGCATCAGGCCGCGGGGGCCCAGGACCTTCCCCAGCTTCCCGACGACGGCCATCATGTCGGGGGTGGCGACCACGCTCTCGAACTCCAGCCAGCCTTCCCCGATCCGCGCCGCCAGGGCCTCGCCTCCGACATGGTCGGCCCCCGCGTCGCGGGCCTCCTTTTCTTTCTCCCCCTTCGCGAAGGCCAGGACCCGGACGGACTTGCCGAGTCCCCGGGGGAGGACGACGCTGCCGCGGACCATCTGGTCCGACTTCCGGGGGTCGACCCCCAGCCTCACGGCGACCTCGACGGTCTCGCTGAACTTCGCGCCCGCCGTCGACCGCGCCAGCTCCAGGGCCTCGGCCAGCTCATACCGCTTCGACCGGTCGATCTTCCCGACGGCCGCGGAATAACGTTTCCCCGGGTTTGCCATCTCGCTCAGCTCTCCACCGTGATGCCCATGCTGCGGGCGGTCCCTTCGATGATCCGCATCGCCGCTTCCACGTCGCCCGCGTTCAGGTCCTCCCGCTTCCGCTCGGCGATTTGCCGGACCTGCTCACGGCTGACCTGGCCCACTTTTTCCCGGTGGGGCTCGCCCGATCCCTTCACGATGCCGGCCGCCTGCTTCAACAGGATGGAGGCCGGCGGCGACTTGGTCACGAACGAGAAGGACCGGTCGGCGTAAACCGTCAAGACCACCGGGATGATCGTGCCTTCCTGCCCCTGGGTCTGGGCGTTGAATGACTTGCAGAACTCCATGATGTTCACGCCGTGCTGCCCCAGCGCCGGACCCACCGGAGGCGAGGGAGAGGCCTGCCCGGCGGGGACCTGAAGCTTCAGGGACGTTGCGACTTGCTTGGCCATGTCGGTTCCTTCACCATGCGCGCGGAGGCGGGCCTCCGGACGTCAGACCTTTTCCACCTGGAGAAATTCCAGCTCCACCGGCGTCGGCCGCCCGAAAATGGTGACCATGATCCGAACCTTCCCCCGTTCGTGGTTGACCGCCTCGACGATCCCCGAGAAGTTGACGAAGGGGCCGTCGACCACACGGACATTCTCGCCCTCCTCGAACCCCACCTTCGGCTTGGCGGTCTGTTCGCCCCGCATCTGCCCCAGGAGCTTCTGGACTTCCGGCTCGCCCAGGGGGGTGGGGGCGTTCGTCGCCCCCAGAAACCCCGTCACCTTCGGCGTGTTCTTGATGAGGTACCAGGTGTCGGTGTTCATCGTCATCTGGATCAGGATGTAGCCGGGGAAATATTTGCGCGTAGACACCCTCCGCCGGCCGCCTCGCATCTCCACCACATCCTCGGTCGGGACGAGGATCGCGCCGAACAGATCCATCAGGGGGGACGCCTGAAGGCGCTCCTCGAGCGCGGCCTTCACCTTGGACTCATACCCCGAATAGGTGTGGATGACGTACCATTTCTTGTCGGGGTCGTCGACGACCGCCGGTTCTTCGGTCGCCCCGTCCGCGGCGGCTTCCTCCGCGTCCGCCTCGGGGGATTCCGCGCCTTCCACCGGATCCGCGGGCCCTTCGGCTTCCTCAGCCGCCGGGGGGTCGACGGGTTGCGCCGCGGCCTCCGCGACGACTTCAGGAGATTCACCGCCTTCCACTGGATCCGCGGGCCCTTCGGCTGGCGCGTCCGCGAAATCGGCGGCCTCCGCAACGGGCGCGGGCGCTTCGGCTTCCTCAGCCGCCGGGGGGTCAGCGGGTTGCGCCGCGGCCTCCGCAACGACTTCATCGGACCGCCCGGCCTCCGCCTCGGCAGGCGCCGGCGCGTCCGGGCTGTCGGCGGCTTCTTGATCCGTTTCCGGGGTCGTGGGCTCCTGAATCATCTAATGATGCTTCCCACCAGTTTCGAAAATCCCAGATCGACGAGACCCAAATAAATCGCGACGATCAGAACGGCGATAACCACGACCCCCGTTGAGGCAAGCGTTTCCTTTCGGGTCGGCCAGGTGACCTTTTTCACCTCGGACCGAACGTCCCGAAGGAAATCGATCGACTGTTTATAGAAACCGGAGATCTTTTCCATATTCCCGCAGGGCCCATGATCCGGATAAATCAGGAATGGCAGGCCAGGAGGGATTCGAACCCCCAACCCTCGGTTTTGGAGACCGATGCTCTGCCAAATTGAGCTACTGACCTCTTGGCAGCCTACGAGCTAAAGCCCCTGATCATGCCCCACCGGACCTGCGTTGCCGCCGGCCAGAAAACCTCGTTCAGCAGCACAGGTGTGAAAAGGCCCGGCGTCGCCACCGGGCCTCAGAGTCACGTCTGCGCCTATTCAAGAATCTTAACAACTGTACCAGCGCCCACGGTGCGTCCGCCCTCACGAATCGCGAAACGCATCTTCTCTTCCATG
>JASLXW010000349.1 GCA_030740135.1 Nitrospinota bacterium | reverse complement strand
GCGGACTTTCTCTACCGCGAGTGCGGCGTCGTGAACATTGGCCAGGACGCGCCCAGCATCGACGCCGGGGTCAACGCCAATGACCTGATTTTTCCGTGCCATGTGATATGCCGCGAGCTTCAGCGCCATAACACTGAAAACCTCGCCAACATCGAGGAGGTGGCCGGAAAGGAATTTCTTTACGCAGGGCTCCCCCTTAAAATCCGGAACGGGACGGGGTCGCCCGTAAGAGCCGCCGCCATCCTGAACCTCTGAGAAGGGTTCTTTCAAAATAATAAAAATGAAATCAATTGCTTGTCCCCCGAGGGGCACGCCTCTGGGGGATTTTTTCGGCTTGATTAGGGGGAGGTAAATAAACGCCCCGAGTTGTTCCTAATTCGATTCCGACCAATATTAAGATAAATAAATCCGAATCCGTGATATTTGAGGGCAATTTTTGATTTTTTTCGGTTTTCGTGTAAAATTTCCCGTATAGACACAGCATGAATATCGAATCCTATGGCGCGGATTTTTTTATTTTGAAAGATCGAGGTTTCTCCCGGTGCGGAGATTTGCCGAGGAGATGATTTGAAGAAAAAGGAGAGCGCACCCTGACAGAATCCCTTTTTTGAAGTGGTTTGTTGTTTGTTGTTGGTTGAAACAATGCTGCCGTATCTTTTTCGTAGTTTCTATACATGGAGGAAGTACCAGATGAAAAAGCTTTTTGGTTTGTTTCTTGCCGTAGTGATGCTGGTTGGCTTCTCCGGCTCGATTACCACCGCCGATGCCGCCAAACTTCGCATCGGGGCGCACCGGTCCCTCTGGGGTTCGTTCGAAGTCATCGCGGACCGGATGGGCTACTGGAAGGCCGAGGGCCTGGACTACAAGGTCGGCTACTACAAGCAGGGTAAGCTGATGCGTAACGCCATCATCCAGGGCAACCTGGATACGGGCACGACGGGCTTCTCGCCCTTCACGACGGCTCTCTCAAAGGGCGCCAAGGTGCAGGCCATCGGCGTGACGGCCAACATATGCGCAGCCGTCAACATCGTGGTTCCAGTCAAATCGAAAGCGAAATCCCTCGCCGATGTTAAAGGCATGGTCTTCGCCAACAAAAAGGGCACGAGCACGGACTTCGCGTTCCAGTCCTACGTCATTCCGGCCTACGGCCTGAAGAGCAAGGATTTCCCGCTGCTCAGCGTCCGGGCCACCGAGCGGATCGCCGCCATCATCTCGGGCACCGCCGGCGCCGCCATGGTGGGTGAACCCCAGACCACAATCGCCGAGCAAAAGGGCCTCGTCCGCAGGCTTGAGAACCTCTGCAAGTACGACAAAACACGGATGATGCACATCGGGAACCCGGCAACGGTCAAGGCGCACCCCGAGATGTATGTGAAGTACTTCCGCGGGTGGATTAAGTCTCACCAGCTGCTCGAGAAAGATTCCCTGAAGTACGCGAAGGTTTACGTCAAGGCCCTGAACGAGGTGGGCGATAAGGCCAAGCTTTCGTACATGAAACATGTCGTGAAGAAGCTCAAGACCGATTTTTTCATCAACATGGATACGAAAAAATACCTGAACGACATGGCCAGCAAGCAGGTGAAACTCGGGTGGATCAAGAAGCACCCGGATTTCACGAAGATCAAGCTGGTTGACGACTCAATCCTGCGAAAAGTCGCAGCCGAGATGAATTATAAAAACTAGCAAAGCCGCTGGATAGTACTAACCGGGGCGCTTCGGCGCCCCGGTTTTTTTTGTTTTTAAATTGACTTTTTTAGTGTAGAATTTATCCGATCGTATCCAGAAAAATGATTTGCCGGTATTTTGCTCGAATTTCGTGTTGTCTGGGGGATTTTCTCCGGTATCGGCTAAAGCAGAGGGACAAAGTCCTGGTTTCGGGGGTAGTCTCTCCTGTATGTCGCCATTCCTTTCCATTGAGGAGAAAGTAGAATGAAAAAGCGAATCGCCAGTATCTTTATCGCCGCAGCGATGCTCGCCGGCCTTCTGGGCGCGGACACAGCCGCAGAGGCCGCCAAGCTTCGGATCGGCGCTCACCGTGCGCTCATGGGCTCGTTCGAGATCGTCGCCCACCGCGGTGGATTTTGGAAAAAACAGGGCCTCGATTACACCATCGGTAACTACAAGCAGGGCAAGCTGATGCGCAACGCCATCATCCAGGGCAACCTGGACACCGGCACGACGGGCTTCTCGCCCTTCTCGACGGCGATTTCCAGGGGCGCCAAGGTGACGGCCATCGGCGTAACCGCCAACATTTGCGACAACATTCACATCGTGGTGCCCATAAAGTCGAAAATCAAGAGCATCAAGGATCTCAAGGGCAAAACCTTCACGAACAAGAAGGGCACGAGCACGGACTTCGCGTTCCAGTCCTATGTCCTCCCGGCCTACGGCCTGAAGAGCTCGGATGTCAATCTGCTGAGCCTCCGGACCACCGAGCGGATTTCGGCTCTCATCGCGGGGAACGCGGACGCGGCCATGCTCGGCGACCCGATGCTCGAGATCGCCGTTCAGCAAGGCCAGATTCGCACTATGGAGAGCCTTTGCAAGTACGACAAGACGCGGATGATGCACGTCGGCAACCCGAAGACCCTGAAAAATAACCCCGAGTTGTTCGAAAAGTATTTCAGGGGTTGGCTCATGGCCCACAAGCTGCTCAAGGAAAAACCCGACGAGTACGCCAAAATCTACTACGAAGACCTTATCGAGCTCGGCTCGAAGGTGAAGCTCAGTGTGGTAAAGAAAATTGTCCGCCGGCTCCGCTCAGAGGTGTTCATCACGAATGAGGTGAAGACCTATCTGAACGACATGAACTCGAAACAGATCAAGCTCGGCTGGATCAAGAAGGGCACCGATTTCACGAAGACCAAGTTCATCGACGACTCGATTCTTCGCAAGGTCGCCAAGGAGATGAACTACTCGAACTAGCGGTCCCTGCCACCAAGGGAAAATCCCCGGGGGCTCCGGCCCCCGGGGATTTTTTCGTCCGGTTTGCGTGACTGGTTACAGGGCCGGTTGCGGGGAAGAGCTTGCCGCCGGTCCCATGACCACTCGATCTCGTACCGCTGCAGGTTGCCGGCGCTGATATCGTCTCGTGGACGGTTATGGAATTTTTTTCGAGGCCGCAAAGAGCAGTATGGTGGTGGGAGAATGGACCAGCGCCGGGCGGGGGCACCCGGGGCGACCCAAAGGCCGGTTTCAAGTGAAGTGGGTTCTGGCATGCGGCGGCCGGTGCCGGCAAGGACTGCACCACCTCCTGGTGAGGATTTGAAGGGGTTGAGAGGTCGGAGATGAGGGTCGAAATTTGAGGTCCGGGAGTTTGAGACCCGGACGAAAAAAACCCCGAAGGCCGAAGCCTCCGGAGCTTTTGTTGACGCCTGAAAGGTCCTGGATCTGACAGGTCCTAGACTTTTTTGTCCTGGGCGCCCATCTCTTCCATCATGCCCCATTTGATGATGGTCCGGCTTTCAATGGGCTGGAAGAGTACCTTCTCGAGCAGGAAGCCGAATATTCCCAGAACGGCGATGGCCACCATCATGAAGGCGGTGTCGAGGTATTCCTGGGCGTCAAAAATTCCCGCCGAAAGGCCCCAGCGGATTCCCGCGAAAGCCTCGGCGCCCACGCCCGCACGCCAGGCCCGGGCCAGGCCGATCCGCATGCCGCTCAGGATCATCGGCAGGGAGCCGGGGAGCACCACGGTGCGGAAGATGGTCATCTTTTCCGCGTTCATGGATTGCGCCGCGCGTATCCAGACCGGATTGATCGTTTTAACGCCTGTCCACACCGCCATCGCTATCGGAAGGAAAGAGGCGAAGGCGGTGACCAGGATGACCGTCTGATTGCCATTCCCGAACCAGATGACGGCAAGAGGCGTCCATGCGAGAGCCGGTATGGGAAGCATCACCGAGAGCAGCGGAACGAAAAATCCCTCCCAGAAGGCGAATCGGCCCATCAGGATGCCGACGGTGACGCCGACGACCGAGGCGATCATAAAAGCGAAAGGAAGACGCCAGGCCGTCGAGAGGGTATGCCATAAAATCGGGCTATCGCTGAGGAATTTGAGCTGATCGAGGAAACTCAGCGGGTTCTGGAAGATCAGGGCATATAGCTGGCCCAGGAAGTTTTCCGAACTGATGCCGGCCGCCTTCACCAGGGGGCCGGTCACCAGCTCCCACGCCCGGAAAACGATGGCGCCGAAGTAGGGGAAGAGGTCGCCCATCAGATCGTGCAGGAACATCGCGGTGAACTGCCAGAGCGCGATGACCAGGATAAACGGGTAGACGGGGCGAATCCTCATCCATAAAGCATCGCGTTCGACTTTCTTTGGCGAGTCCAGATCCAAAGGAGGGAGCCCAGATTGTGCCTCTGCCATCAGTTTAATCCTTCCCTATATTTACAGGTTCGAAATAGCCCGGTGAAAGTCATGACCAGTCACGGATCAACTCGTTGATATTGCGCTGTATCCCGATGAATTCCGTGGAAAGAGCATCCCGGGGCCGCGGCATGTCGATGGAGATGATATCGCGGATCCTCCCCGGATTGGGGATGAACACTACCACGCGGGTTCCCATGAAGACCGCTTCGCTGAGGTTATGAGTGACGTAGAGCACCGTTTTTTTCGTCTTTTGCCACACATCGACG
>JASLXW010000348.1 GCA_030740135.1 Nitrospinota bacterium | reverse complement strand
CCTGCCGTATCTCTCCCGGTAGGAGGGGACGCGTTGGAGCTTTTGGTGACGTATGACGTTTCTACGGAGACCACCGCGGGACGGCGGCGGTTGCGGAAGATGTCCCAGGTCTGTCTGGCTTTCGGCCAGCGCGTGCAGAAATCGGTCTTCGAGTGCTCGGTGGACGAGATGCAGTACGAAACGCTCAGGCATCGGCTGCTCGAGGTGATCGATCAGGGCGAGGACAGCCTTCGGATCTACCGGCTCAGGGGGAAGAAGGGAGACGGCGTGGAGCATTTCGGCATCAATCCGAGCGTCGACTTCGATGAGCCGATGGTCGTTTGAGAGGACGGGCGCGAACCCGGAGCGGGGCGCGGATCCCGGGGGGGGTCGCGCGGGACGGAAGTCATTGAGAAAAAAGCGGAAAGCCGGATTCATCGATGCGCGCGGGTGTACGGAGACCGGGTCTCGCCTCCGGTTCGCGCGGATGCGCCGTGAAACCCTTCACTTACAGGAGGTTAAAGAGACCCAGTAGCATCCGCCCTCCGGGGCGGATGAGGATTGAAACCCTGCCGGGTGATCTTGGTTCACAGGCCAGAGAAGTAGCATCCGCCCTCCGGGGCGGATGAGGATTGAAACCGGGCGGACCACGATACCGATACGGGCGGAATAGAGCGTAGCATCCGCCCTCCGGGGCGGATGAGGATTGAAACTCTTGAACAATATCCCTATTGGCTTCTGGAGAGGGTGTAGCATCCGCCCTCCGGGGCGGATGAGGATTGGGCGGGGATGCTGGGGACCCCGGGGCTTATCCATGGAGCGGCGCATATCTCAGGCGGAGGTGGCTATCTGGTGAAGGTCAAGCCCCTGCTTGAAAGGGTCGGGATTTGGAGGGACTTTCCTTCCGGGTGGCGTATCCGGGGAGGGGATCGAGAGGATACGACGTTATGAGAGGACAGGCAGACCCATGGGAATGAGGGTTTTGTTGGAAAGCCTGGAGAGGCATTGGGTCGTAGCCTGCAAAGGCGGAAGCCGGGACGGAAAAGGGGGCATAAGCAGATATAAGTATGGTGTCCCCGCCCCCTTCGCCGACCTCACCTCAAGAGTGTTCCATAGGTCTCCGGGCGGCGGTGTTCGAAGAGGTCGGTATTGGCCTCGATGCGCTTGCAACGGGCGTCGGTGAGGTGAAAGAGGCGCGAGACGCACCCCTCCACCTGGTGAGGCATCTCCTTGACAATGGCTGGGAGTTGATTACGCATCGGCTGAACCAGGAGACTCGGCCCCGGCGCGGGGGAATCCGGCCGGTTTGCCGCCGCCACGAACATGAAGTTTTCCTGGGCGCGCTCGACGGCCAGATACCGGTGAGCGAAATCGTCCCGCCAGGATGTCGGCCACACAAGCAGGTCGGCCCCTCGCAGGGCCAGAACCCGCGGGGCCTCCGGGAAGACCCCCTCTGTCCCGATCAGCAACCCAATCCGGCCAAAGGGCGTCTTGAAGACCGGCAGGTCCCCGCCGGGTGTCGCCCACTCCCGCTCAGACGGCGAAAGGTGGGTTTTTCGGTACTTTCCCATGAGCCCTTCGGGCCCCACGAGGAAGGCCGTGTGGTAGAGGGTGTCGCCCTCCCGCTCGACGGCGCTGAAGGCGCAAAAGATTTCCTCCCGGGCGCAGAAGGCCCCGATTCTCTTCCGTGCCAGGTCGGAGGCCTCCAGAGAGTCTCCCGGGTCCCGTGTTGATCCGTCCGCCTCCAGGAAGAACAACTCGGGGAGAACGGCGATTCGACTTTCGAAGTCGTGGCGGGCGGCGAGGCACAGTTCCAAGGCCCTGTCAATGGCGGCCGACACGTCCGTCCCCGGTCCCGTCTGAACCACCGCAACCGCCACCGGACGGGCCCGGTCCTCCACCCGGAAGGTCCGCACCCCCCCCTCTCCCAGGTCGCCGTACAGGTCCGTGCGTCGGTCCGCGAAACGGTCCGTCCCGTCGCCCATCCTCTTATCGCCCGCTTGGCGGGGGAGGATCTCCGCCGTCAGGATGGTCTCCTCACTTGGTTCCGCCTGGGCAAGCTTTGCGCCGTCCGGTGAGAGAATGAAGCTGCACCCCGATCCCCTGTTATAGTTGTATTCGCCCCAGGGGACATCCTCTGGATTCATTCGCGGTCGAGAGGCGGCCAGGACGTAGCAGCCGTTTTCCGTCCCCCGGGCGGGAACGTGAAAGAGGTGCTGGTCGGGCCCGCCCCAGTGGGAGCAGTTGATGAGGACTTCGGCCCCTTCCAGCGCCAGACAGCGGGCGACCTCGGGAATCCGGGCGTCGGCGCAGACGAAGCTTCCCACCACCCCGGCGGGTGTCTCGAAGACCGGGAACCCCCCGTCTCCCGTGTAGAACCAGCGCTTGTCCGCCTTGATGTAGTAGTTCTTCCGATACACCCCGAGCAGCGTGCCCGAAGGGCCGAAGAGGAAAACCTCGTTGCAGGCCCTTCTCTCCCCATTCCCCGTCGTCCGCCGGGCGAACAGGCCGATGGCCATCGTGACACGCAGCCTGCCCGTCGCTTCGGCCAGCGCGTCCACGAACGGACCGGAGACCGTGACGGATCGGTTCCAGGCATCTTCGGCGTCCCGGAAGAAGTAGCGCGTGTTCATCCCCTCCGGAAAGGCGATGAGCCGCGCTCCCGTGGAGGCGGCCCGCTCCAGCCACTCCAGGATCTTCGGAAGGTTCTCCTCGGGCTCTGTGCCTTCGGGCTCGATTTGAACAACGGCGGCGGGGATCTTGTCGGGTGGGCTCATGCTCTCACCGGGAACAGCGACTTTCTTCCGGGCCGCTGGAACCACGACTGTTTCATCCGGGTTTTTCACCTCTGCGCCTTCCGCGACCAAGCCGAATCGCCGGGGGATTCTAGGGACACCATACTTAATTCTTGACTTTTGGCTTGCGCCGCCATGGTGTCGGTGCATGCCAAGAATCGCACGGGCCGTGACGCCAAGTTTACCCTATCACGTCACTCAGCGGGGCAATCGCGGGCAGGAACATTTTTCCGTGAAATGGGAAATGACGGTTTTGTTGGAAAGATTGAAGAGGCATTGGGTCGTATCCTGCAACGGCGGAAGCCGGGACGAAAAAGGGGGCGCAAGCGGAAATAAGTATGGTGTCCCCCTGATTCCTCCGGTCGTTGTGGACGAGGAAATCGTAGGGGGCATCGGGGCCAGTACGGGCTCGCCGGAGGAAGACCGGAACGTGGCCCAGGCCGGAATCGACCATCTCCTCGCGACGCTCAAGAAAAGTTAGACGGCTTCTCGTCCGTGCGGCGGGAGCGGTCGGCGGCTGAGGTCCGGAAATGCGCTTATTGCGCTTGATCGGGGGTCTCTACGCCGAGGCCGGCTCCTCGGGTCGGAGTGTGAGGACCGTCTCGAAGACCTCGACTCGGGCCTGTCCCGCGGCCTTGTAGGCTGATGGAATGCTGCGGGCCAACTCCGATTGCTGGAAGTCGCGCATCGACTCTTCAGAATCCCAGAAATAAACGCCGGCGTATTCGCCCGTCCCGCTCTCCCGGACATAGTATTTCTGGAGGAGCCCGGGCAGGGCGCGGTACTGGGGCGCCCGTTCCTCCATCGTCCGGCGCACTTCATCGTCGGACAGGTCACTTTTGAACTTGACGAATTGGACGATCATTTGTCGAGCCTCCTCTGCGAAGCAGTCCGGGAATTCTCGGACAACCGCCGCGCACTTGCGATGTTGACCCTCGTAGAACATGTGGGGTCAAGTCTTACATTCTAACCTGCATTTCTCACCAACTTTTGGACGGGATGGTTTGACGAACGGATTGGCATCGGTAGCTCGTTCCCGTTGGTGTGGGCCGATCGGCGCAACAGTGTTTCTTTCGGGGACGGATTGGGGTCATGAATGAAAATGCCGACCCGCTTCTCTTTCCGAAAGTTCGGGAGAAATTCGAAAAATGTTAAAATATAAGGCCTGACCCCCGGCCTGTTCTCTCGGCGGCAGGATGAGGGGTGGGCCTCAACGTAAGTCGCAATGGTCTACCGCCGATAACCTCACCTCCTCTCCACTAATATCCGCCGCGTATTCAAGCTCTTCAATCGAGAGGACGGCCGCGACCAGACAGGCCGGTCCGAGTAACACGCATTTCTTGTCCCTTCCGGTTGTAACAGCGGACATAGAATTTTTTCCCCGATCGCATTGCGTTCAAAAGGTATTTCAGGTCCTTGCCAGACACGCGTGAAAAGCTTATATCGGATTGTCCTATCCACAAACCGGAGATGTATTGGTTTGGACGCGCCAAAAACATCTTGTTTGGCTCATTTGACCTGAGCGGACGGTCAAGCCAGGCGCACGTGCCCGGACCAGGCGAACGCCGGGTGGCCGCCACCGGAGCTCTTTGAAAATAGATTGTGAGTCCCCCCATGGGCGCCCTTGTTTTCGGGTATTGGATGTAGCGGGCCGTCATCCTTCCTCCCCCGCGGAACACCATGCTGTAGCCCTTCTGCGCCAGGGCGACCGGCGCCCAGCCCGGCCCGATGAGACCTGCAATGAGCACCATGAGAAACAAGATTCCACCGCGCTTCATTTTGATCTCCTTTCCCGGTCTTTCCCCGTGTGCGAAAGACCTCGATATTATAGTGCTCCCCATTAAGAGCGGGTTTGAAATAAGGGAGAATTGGGGCTGACCGGGCGAGGAGGTCCGC
>JASLXW010000347.1 GCA_030740135.1 Nitrospinota bacterium | reverse complement strand
ATTGTCGAAGGAGGGCATTATGAGCGCGGCTGGGTTGAGTAGAGAAGAGATGGCCGCCCGGGCGGCCCGGGAGGTGAAAGACGGCGACACCGTCAACCTGGGGCAGGGAATGCCGACGCTTGTGGGGAACTACATCCCCGCCGGCCTCCAGGTGATGCTGCACGGGGAGAACGGCATCCTGGGGTTCGGCCCGCGGCCGCCGAGAGGGGAATGGGACCAAGACCTCATCAACGCGGGCAAGGAGGCGGTCTCGCTGGCCCCGGGGGCGAGCTTTTTTCCCTCCGACGTTTCTTTCATGATGATCCGGGGAGGCCACCTGGACATCTGCATCCTCGGGACCTACCAGGTCTCCGAGACCGGGGACATCGCCAACTGGAGGGCCCCCGGCCGCACGTTCGGCGGGATGGGCGGGGCCATGGACATCGCCGCCGGCGCCGGGCATCTCATCGCCCTCACCACCCACGTCCATAAGGACGGCTCGCCGAAACTCGTCAAGACGTGCACCTACCCCCTGACGGCGAAGCGGGCGGTCCACCGGGTCATCACGGACCTGGCGGTCGTCGACGTGACGGATGAAGGGCTCCTGCTGCGGGAAATCGTCCCCGGGCTGGAGATCGAGGAGCTCCAGGAGATGACGGCGCCGAAATTGAAACCGGCCGAAGATCTGAAGCCCCTCGAGGTTTCCGGCACGGCGGTTTCAGGCTGAGCGCCCGAGGCCCGATCGATGAGCGCGCCCGCCGCGGCCGGCCGGCGCCGTCCCGCAGGAAAGGAATCGACCCATGACCGATGAAGTGACCGCCATCGACATCCACGTCCACCCGGCCGATGAGGCGAGCGTGAAGTTTCTGGGGCGGTTTCACGAGCACGCCGAAAAGTATTTCCGCAGGAAGATGGAGGTCGTCAGCCTGGATGAGACGGCCGACAACTACCGCTCGCTCAACATGAAGGCCGTCCTCCTGGCGCTGGACTGCGAGAGCAACTTCGGCACCCCGGCCGTCTCGAACGAGCACGTGGCGGCGGCCGTCAAAAAACATCCGGACGTCTTCATGGGGTTCGGAAGCGTGGACCCGTGGAAGGGCAAGAAGGCGCTGGAGGCGGTTGACAAGGTTCGGGACCTGGGGCTGATCGGGATGAAGTTCCACGCCGCCGAGCAGGCGTTTTTCCCCAATGATCACCGCTTCTATCCCCTGTGGGCGAAGTGCGCCGAATGGGAGCTGCCGTGTCTGTTTCACATCGGGATGTGCGGGATCGGGGCGGGCGCCCCGGGGGGGATGGGCCTGAAGCTGAAGTTCGTCCGTCCCATCCCTTACGTGGACGACGTGGCGGCGGATTTCCCCGAGCTGACCATCATCGGTGCGCACCCGGCCTGGCCCTGGCAGGACGAGATGCTGGCCGTCGCCATGCACAAAGCCAACGTATACATCGATCTCTCCGGCTGGTCCCCGAAGTATTTCCCGCCTTCCCTGGTCCACTACACGAACTTCGCTTTGGGCGACAAGGTGCTCTTCGGCTCGGATTACCCGGTCCTCACCCCCGAGCGATGGATGAAGGACTTCGAGGGAGCGGGCTTCAAGGAGGAGTTGCGTCCGAAGATACTCCGCGAAAACGCGAAGCGGCTGTTGAAGCTCTAGGCCGAGGCTCCCGCCAATCTTCCGGCGCAAAAAGCGGCGGGGGGAGGGTAGGGGGGGGGATGGCCGATCACATCGGAAACCACCCCCATCCGGTGATGCAGCCCCGGAGGTAACATGCCTGGCCGCAGTGATGGAGGTAGTCCGAGAGCAGGATGGACAGCATCTCCGCCGTCTTGCGGGGGGCGTCGGCGCCCGGAAAAAGGATCTCCCCATCGAGGTCGGTGGGCGAGAGGGCGCTGAGGTGCGCCCGGGTTCTTTCGCGAACCGGGTCGATGTACCCCAGCAGGCTTTCAACCGTGGGCCGGAAGGCCGTCACCTGTTCCAAGGTCTCCCCGAGTCCGCTGATTTCCGGATCGGCCTCCATCCCGAACTTCTCATACCACTTTCCGTCCATCCAGACCTGAGTTTTCTCCGCTGAGCCGGAGATGATGCGGTCTTCCGTCCGCGTTTGATGCCAGACGATCCATCCGAGCGGATTGGATTGGTCGTCCGGACGCTTCATGAGGTCGTCATCCGTCAGGCCCTCGAGGGCCATCTTGATGAGTCCCGTGTTCCGTTCAAGCGTTTCGAGGATGAGTTGAGGCGCGTCCATGATTTTCTCTCCTTTTGGCGGTGCGCGTCATCCCCCGGCGCCGCCCCGATTCCCCCCCCCCGGCCGGGAAGTCGGCGATGGCCGCGAGAAAATCCTCGCCGTAACGCTCGAGCTTCGCCTTGCCGACGCCTGAAATTCCCCAAAGGTCTTCCAGGCTCCCGGGTTTTTTGTTCGCCATCTCGATCAGCGTGCTGTCATGAAAGATAACATAGGCGGGTATGCCCTGTTCATTCGCGAGCTCCATCCTCCGGGCGCGCAGGGCCTCGAACAGGGCTTCCTCCTCCGGGCCGTCCAGCTCGACCCGCTCCCGGGATTTTCCGGCGCCGGATCTCTCGGCCTTCGCCCGCCGCTTGCGGACGGGATCCCGGCGAAAATCGATGCGCCGCTCCCCCCGCAGCACCTCCCGGCAATCCTCCCCCAGGCGCAATCCTCCGTGGCCCTGGATGTCCACGACGAGAAGTCCCATCGCCGCAAGCTGGCGGAAGACGGAGTGCCATTCCGCCCGGGAGCGCTCTTTGCCGATGCCGTAGGTGCTCAAGCGGTCATGGCGGAATTTGTGAATCCGCTCCGTTTCCCCGCCGAGCAGAACGTCGATGACGTGGCCGGCGCCGAACATCTGCCCGGTCCGGTAAACGCAGGAGAGCGCCATCTGCGCCTCGCGGGACCCGTCGAAGCTGTCGACCGGCTCCAGGCAGGTGTCGCAGTTTCCGCAGGCCGCGGGGTGCGCCTCGCCGAAATATTCGATCAACACCTGCCTTCGGCAGCGCGTGGTCTCGCAGTATCCGAGCAGCGCGCTCAGTTTCTGGCGCTCGACCTGCTTCTGCCGCTCGGCCGCGTCGGAGTCCTCGATCCACCGGCGCTGTTTCACGACGTCTTCCAGGCCGTAGGCCATCCATGCGTCCGACGGCAGCCCGTCGCGTCCGGCGCGCCCCGTCTCCTGGTAATAGGCCTCTACGCTTTTGGGCAGGTCCAGGTGGGCGACGAAACGGACGTCCGGCTTGTCGATGCCCATGCCGAAGGCGATGGTCGCGGCCATCACGATCCCTTCTTCCTTCAGGAAGCGGTCCTGGTTCCGGGTGCGAAGGGCCGTGTCCAGTCCGGCGTGATAGGGGAGGGCCTGAAACCCCCGCTCCGACAGCCATTGGGCCGTTTCCTCGGTCTTTCGGCGGGAGATGCAGTAGACGATCCCCGATTCGCCCTCGTGCTCGGGGGTGAGGAATTCGAGAAGCTGGTCCCGCGGGTTCCGCTTGGGGACGACGCGGTATTGGATGTTGGGCCGGTCGAAGCCCGAGACGAACACGCGGCCCCCGGCCGAATCCGGCGACAAACCCAGCCGCTCCACGATGTCCCGGCGGGTCGGCCCGTCCGCCGTGGCGGTCAGCGCGAGCCCGGGGACAGACGGAAATCGTTCGCGCAGCACGGCCAGTCGGAGGTATTCCGGCCGGAAGTCGTGCCCCCATTGCGAGACGCAATGGGCCTCGTCGATGGCGAACAGCGCCACCTCGCAGGATTCGAGAAGGTTCAGGCAGGCGTCCGTCAGGAGGCGTTCCGGCGCGATGTAGACCAGGTCGAGCGCGCCGTCCCGCATTTGCCGCTCGACGTGCGACGCTTCCTCATGCGACAGCGTGGAATTCAGCGCGGCGGCGCGCACGCCGACCTGCCGGAGGGCCTCGACCTGGTCCCGCATCAGGGCGATGAGGGGCGACACCACCACCCCGACGCCGGTTCGGCAGATGGACGGGATCTGGTAGCAGAGCGATTTTCCGCCGCCGGTCGGCATCAGGACCAGGGCGTCGCGCCCCGCAAGGACGTGGCCGATGATCTCGGCCTGTCTGCCGCGAAAGGTTTCAAAACCGAAAACGTTGCGGAGGACTTCGATGGGTTGGTCCAGCATGCCGGTGATCATACGCGGCGGCCAGCATGGCAATCCAGGCCCCGTGGGGGGAGGAGGGTTCGGAAAGACGTGGTTCCGAGCTTTCCGGCGGAATTCGCCCGACCGCTCCGGAAGGTGGCATAATGGAGTGGTGGCGGGACTGAGCCACGCGCCGCCCGAGCCGCGCGCGCCGGTCCCATCCAATCTCGATGACAGAGGTCGAGTTTCAGGCATGGCGATCTTTTGGGCGATTTCATGCGGATTCGCGTTCGGGTTCGGGGACATCCTCACCCGGCTGGCCGTCCGGTCCGCCACGCCTTTCACCGGCGCCGTCATCTCATGCTCCGTCATGGTCCTGTTTCTCCTGTTTCCGGTCCTGTCGCAGGATCCGGGCGGGCGGCCCTTGTGGCCCGGGATCGGCTGGTTCCTCGCGCTGGGGGTCGTGTCGACCGCGCCCGGCCGGATCCTGTTCTACTTCAGCCTCCGGCGCATCGGCGTCTCCAGGGCCTCGATCCTGGTCACCATCAGCCCCCTGGTCAGCATGGTCTTCGCCGTGGCCTTTCTGGGGGAGCGGCCCACTGGCTGGGTGGTCC
>JASLXW010000346.1 GCA_030740135.1 Nitrospinota bacterium | reverse complement strand
GCCGGAGATGGAGACCCACATCGTCGAGACCCGGGAGGAGGAGGGGCCTTTCGGCGCCAAGGGCGTCGGCGAGTTCATCCAGATCCCGACGGCCGCGGCCATCGCCAACGCCGTTTATGACGCCGTCGGCGTCCGCATCCACGACCTTCCCATCACGCCCGACAAGGTCCTCGCCGTCCTGGGCAAGAAGAAGGCGGCCCGCTCATGACGATGCCGGCGTTTGAATACGTCCGCCCCGCATCCCTGGAGGCGGCCTGCGCTTTCCTCGAGACCCACGGTTCCGACGCCATGATCCTGGCCGGTGGGACGGACCTGCTCGTTTCGCTGAAACAGCGCGTCTTCACGCCGAAATACGTGGTGGACCTCAAGCGCCTGCCCGAGTTGGGGCGTTTGGCGTTCAGCGAGAAGGAGGGGCTCAAGATCGGCGCTTCGACGAAGCTGTTGGACCTGAGCGAGAACGGGGCCGCCCGCGCGCGCTACACGGCCGTGTCCGAGGCGGCGCACAGCGTGGCCGCCGTCGCCCAGCAAAGCATGGGGACGGTGGGTGGAAACCTCTGCCTGGACACCCGGTGCTGGTACTTCAACCAGTCCGAGATGTGGCGCGGGACCCTGGGGGCGTGCTTCAAGCTCGAGGGCGACGCCTGCTTCGTCGTCAAGGGCGTGACGGAATGCTATGCCAACTACTCCGGGGACACCGCCCCGGCCTTCATCGTCCTGGGGGCGGAGGTGAAGATCGCCGGCCCCGGCGGCGTTCGGACCGCGCCGGTGGACGACCTTTATACGGGGGACGGGAAGGTCCCCATCTCGCTCAAGCCCGGCGAGGTCCTGGTCGAGGTGAATCTTCCGGCCCCTGCACCCGGAACCGGGTCGGCCTACCGGAAATACCGTTTGCGCGACCGCGTGGACTTTCCCCTGGCGGGCGCGGCGGCCGCCGTCCGGCTGGACGAAGGGCAAGTCTGCGTGGACGCGAAGGTCGCCCTCACGGCCGTGGGGTGCGCGCCCGAGCGCTCGCCCAAAGTCGAGGAGGTCCTGCTCGGGGCGGCCCTGACGGAGGAGGTGATCGCCCGGGCCGCCCGGGCCGCGCGCGCCCAGGCCCGCCCGCTCAAGACGACGGTCATGCCGCCCCCTCACCGCAAGAAGATGCTCGAGCTGATCGTCCGCGACGCAATCCGCGACGCCGCTTCCCGGTGCGGCTTGGAATCACCCGCCTTGGAATCCATGGAGACCCCGTCATGAAACGAACCGTCGTTTTCCGCGTCAACGGCGTCGATTACGAACAGGAAATCCAGGACCATTGGTCTCTCCTGGACGTCAACCGGGCGATCTTCGGACTGACCGGTAGCAAGAAGGGTTGCGATACGGGGGACTGCGGGTCGTGCTCGGTCAACATCGACGGACGCTTGGCGCTGTCCTGTCTCACGCTGGCCGCCGAGTGCGACGGGCGCGAGGTCGCGACGGTCGAGGGGCTCGCCCGGTCGATCGATGAGCTCCATCCCCTTCAGGCGTCGTTCGTCTTCTACGGCGCGGCCCAGTGCGGGATCTGCATCCCCGGGATGCTCATGGCCGCCAAGGCCCTCTACGAACGGGACCCCCGCCCGACGAAAGAGGCGGTCCACGAGGCCATCGGGGGTAACCTGTGCCGTTGCACCGGTTACACCAAGATCGTTCACGCTATCGAGAACGCCCACCGCTTCGAGGGCTCCGACCTGCTCGATCCCAAGGTCCTGGTGTCGGCCCAGGGGGAAGAGGAAGAGGTCCCGGCGGGATAGCTCCCGCGTGGAGCTTTTCAGGGACAGGGCGAGAGTCGGCCGGCTTGGGCGCCCGTTCTCTCCGGGTTCGGAAGCGAGGCTGGTGACGGTTGATCTGATTGCGTCACGCGCCCTCGACGAAATCTTTGTTGGACATTCAGGCCGCGCATTCCCCACTCGAAAAGGACGCTCATCATGGCGGGTTCCACCCATCAATCCCAAGAGATTCGCGACAAGGCGAAGGAGTTTGTTTTTCCCGCGGCCTTCACGTATTACGAGGAGCCCCTCGTCATCGAGAAGGGCCAAGGCGCGACGGTCATCGACGCGGACGGGCGGGAGTACCTGGACTTCTTCGGCGGCATTCTCACCGTCGGCGTCGGCCACTGCCATCCCGAGGTCGTGCGTCGGACCGCCGAGCAGTCCGCGAAGCTTCAGCACACCTCCAGCCTCTATCTGACCGAGCCGTACGTTCACCTGGCGGAGAAACTGGCGCAGATCACGCCCGGCCGGCTTCAGAAATCCTTTTTCACGAACAGCGGCAGCGAGGCCAACGAGACCGCCGTCTTGGCGGCCCGGAGCCATACCGGCAACCACGAAGTGGTGGCGCTGCGCTCGGGGTACAGCGGACGGACGGGCGTGGCCATGTGCCTCACGGGCCAGGCGCCCTGGCGGATGGCGGGGGCCGGTATGGTGGGGGGCGTGGTGCACTTGGCCAACCCCTACTGCTATCGCTGCCCCTACGAGCAGACCTATCCGAGCTGCAACCTCCTCTGCGCCCGGGACCTGGAGCAGGTCATCCAGACGTCCACCAGCGGGAAGATCGCCGCGTTCATCGCCGAGCCCATCCAGGGCGTCGGCGGGTTCATCGTCCCCCCCAAGGAGTATTTCCAGGTGGCGGTCGAGATCGTCCGGAAATACGGCGGGATCTTCATTTCCGATGAGGTCCAGACCGGATTCGGGCGGACGGGCGGGAAGATGTTCGGCATCCAACACTTCGGCGTCGAGCCCGAGGTCATGACGATGGCCAAGACCTTGGGCAACGGCGCGCCCATCGGGGCGACCGTGGCCGTCCCCGAGGTGGCCGACGACATGAGGGGACTGACGCTCTCGACGTTCGGCGGCAATCCGGTCTCCACCGAGGCGGCGCGCGCCACCATCGACGTCATCGTGAGCGAGGAGCTCGTCCACAATTCCGAGCTGGCCGGCGCGCACCTGCGCGGCCGCCTGGAAGAGCTCCGGGCGCGTTTCCCCATCATCGGCGACGTGCGGGGAATGGGGTTGATGCAGGCCCTCGAGCTGGTCGGCGAGAAGAAGCGGCCCGCGCCCGGCGCGGTCAACCGGGTCTTCGAGGAGACCCGAAAGCGGGGGCTGCTCATCGGCAAGGGGGGGATTCACGGCAACACCATCCGGATCACCCCGCCCATGAACATCGACGCCGCGGACATCGACCGGGCGGTGGACATCCTCCGGGATTCGTTCGAGGGGGTGCGGGCCGATTGATGGGCCGGAAGCGACGACGCGTCCCCGTTGACGTCCTCCATGTCTGAGGCGCACAACAGAAGGAAGCGAACATGAAAATCATTCGGAGAGAGGACGCCCCGCGCGCGGCCCCCGAGGCGCGGGAGCATTTCACGGGGCGGGTGGGGATGACCCCGCTGGCGAGCATTAACGAGAAGATCCTGGTGCGGGTGGTCACCGTCTCGTTTGAGCCGGGGGCGCGGACGCACTGGCACACGCACCCGGCCGGACAGGTCCTCCACGTTGTGAAGGGCGCCGGGTGGGTTCAGACCTGGGCGGACAAGGAAAACGGGAAGAAGGCTGAGGTCATCCGTCCCGACGACGTCGTTTACATCCCGCCGGATGAGAAGCACTGGCACGGGGCGTCGCCCGGGGAGGGGATGGACCACATCGCCCACTCGATGGGGGGGGCGACCGAGTGGATGGAAGCGGTTTCGGAAGAAGACTACGCGAATGCCTCCTGACCCCCCACCGGACTCGAATGGAGCCGCAATCCCCGCCTGAATGATAAGGTGTGATGGGTTGTGGGATGGCTCGCGGCGGTTTTATCCCGGTGTCGGCCTTTGAGTTTCCCTGAGCGAGAGTGCGAAGGTGATCAACATCCTCTTGGCGGTCTTCAGCATGCTGGCCCAGGGCACTTCCGATTTCGTCTATAAGCGGGCGCAGGATCGGGGGATTGTTCTGGAGACGTACCTCATGGTCGAATCCGCGCCCTTCGCGGCCGCGGCCCTGCTCATGGGCACGTTCCTGGACGGTTTCTTTCTGAACTGGACCACCGTGATCATAGGTCTGATCGCCGGTGTCTTCTCTTTCTGGGCCATCTTCTGCTTCGTCACCTCTCTAAAAACAGGGGAGGTCGGTGTCAATACGCTGATCTTTCGGCTGAACTTCGTCTTCGTGGCCATCTTCGCGACGCTGTGGCTGGAAGAACGCTGGACCGTGTCGGTGGGGGCGGGGCTGGTTTTCGCCATACTGGCCATCGGCTCGGTGACCCTGCTGGAGCGGGGCGGGGGGGAGAGAATCGCGGGCGGCCGCCGGCCCATCGGCCTTGCCCTCCTCGGGATGGTCCTCTTTGCTGTTTTGAACGTTGTGTTGAAGATCGGCATCCGGGACGGTGCGAACGTGGGATGGCTCATCGCCTTCGCCGCCTTCTCCTGGTCTTGCTGCGCGGTCGTGCTCACGGCGGCCCGGAAAAAGTTCGTGATGCCGAGGGACAACTGGATCTTCCTTCCGATCACGGGATTTCTGAAGGCCATAGCGTTTTGCACCCTTCTCTATGCCTTTCGGCGCGGCGGCAATGCGAGCGTGGTGGTCCCGATCGCCCAGCTCAGCTTCCTGGTGACAATCGGGTGGGCGGCCGCCATCCTGCGGGAGCCCCTGACCCGGCCGAAGCTCGTCGGCTTGGGCTTCTTTGTCGCCGCAATCGTGGC
>JASLXW010000345.1 GCA_030740135.1 Nitrospinota bacterium | reverse complement strand
ATCATCTCGACCGAAGGCCGGCGCCGGAATGTTCCTCAAACCTCTGCGCCGCCGTCAGGCCCGCCATCGGACAAAGACCGGCCGAACGCCGCCCCTGCGCGAAGGGCGGTTTATCTCCTGCCGGTTCTGGCGGGGCTGATGGGCGGGATCGCCTCCATTCTCTTCAAAACGGCCATGAAGATAATGCCCTCCCCCCTGTTGGGCGTCTGGCTCGGGTCGGCGGAGGGGATTCTGCTCTTTCCGCTGATCGCGCTACTCTTCCCCGCGGGCCAGCGGTTTCGGTTCAACCCGGCCGCGATTCCCTGGCTGGTCTTGGCGGGGGTGTGCGGGTCGGCGGCGATGTTCGGACTGGTCCTCTCCATCGGCCTCGGGCAGGTGTCGGTCGTCTTCACACTCACCCAGAGTTCGCCCATCTTCGTAATTCTCCTGTCGGTCCTTTTTTTGAGAAAGCTGGAAAGGGTCACGCCCCGGGTGGTCCTGGGAGGATTGATGACGGTCGGCGGAGGAATTCTGGTCAGTGTGTTTTGAAGGGGTTCTCGGATGGATTGTGTGGATTCGCGGGAGAGCCGATTTTTCTCCCTCAATGCGACAATGCCGCCCAAAACGGTTGATCCCCCGACTGTCCGACTTGGGCTTGAAACGGCTATAATGCGCGAAAGCCAATTTCCTGATGGGCGGGTTCCCACATGGTCCCAAAACAGGAGTCCGATTCGGGATTTTCGAGCGTAGCGGATCGCCTTCCCCAAACACAGAGAGCGAGACGACATGGACAGCCCCTTTGAAACCATACGAATCGACAAGGCGGATGGGATCACCACCCTCATGTTCAACCGCCCGGAGAAAAAGAACGCGATGAGCCCGCAGCTCCACCGGGAGATGAGGGAGGCCCTCGAAATCCTGGAGGACGACGAGGAGACCCGGGTCCTGGTCCTCACGGGGGCCGGGGACAGCTTTTGCGCGGGACAGGACCTCCATGAATTCTTCGCCAAGCTCGAGGACAAACCCATCGAGCGCCGCCGCGCGTCCAAGATTTCCGCCGAATGGCAGGGCGTGAAGCTTCGGCTGTTCGCGAAACCCACCATCGCGGCCGTCAACGGCTGGTGCTTCGGGGGGGCGTTCATCCCCTTGGCCGCGTGCGACCTGGCGATAGCCGCGGAGGAGGCGAAGTTCGGCCTGAGCGAAATCAACTTCGGCAACTTCCCCGGCGGACAGGTCACCGTGGCGCTCGAAAAACTCCTGCGGCCCCGGGATTTTCTCTACTACGCGATGACGGGAGAAACTTTCGACGGACGGACCGCGGCGGCCATGGGTCTGGTCAACTTCGCCGTTCACCGAAAAGACCTTGACGACGCCGTTCGCAAACTGGCCGGGAAACTCCTCGAAAAAGACCCCGTGGCCCTGCGCCAGGTGAAAGAAGTCTACAAGTACGGAGAGCAGATGAACTGGGAACAGGCCTACGCTTGGGCCATGGCCAAGGGGAACGAGCTGACCTTTCACCAGGATGGGGCCTGGGTGAACAAGGGGATCGCCCAGTTCCGGGACAAAAAATACAAGCCCGGACTGGGGTCGTTCAAGAAATAGGATCCGAAGGCCCCGCGTTCGCCGCCGCCCTAGAGGTCTGTAACCACCTGCCGCGGACGTGGATGAAGTACGTGAAGTCCGGAAGATTCCAGTACCGAAACGCCGCGCGGAAGTCCGTGGGATTGCCGTCGCCCCACGAGCCGCCCCGAACCACGCGCCCGCTGCCCGAGGCAGGTCCCTGGGGGTTGCGTTCCGGAGCGTTCCGGTAATAATCCTTTGCATGCCAATCCTGAACCCATTCCCCCACGTTCCCCGCCATGTCCACCGCGCCGTAGGGGCTCCGGTGGGTGTTGTACGTCCGGTCTACGGGTTTAATCGGGGGACACCATACCTATTTTGGGAATTAAGTATGGTGTCCCCTTAATTCCCGCCGGCGCGATCAGCCCGTGTCACCGGTTTTTCGATTGTCCGTTATGATGAAGGGTCTCAAGACGCACGGGGTGCGGACCCGAAACCGCGGCCCCCGGGTCGGACGGGTCGGGGCGCTTGAATCAGGTGGACCGGCCGGCGTCAACCTCACATCGGATCGGTCGGGGGGAGAAAGGAAGCGTGATGATCGATTCCTACGGCGTGACCTGCGTTCAGGCGGAGACCCACGTTGTCATGGACGACGCGACCCGCGACGAAACGATCAAGCGAAACGTGGACCGGGCGGTCGAGCTGCTCGACTTCGTCGGCGGGGAGGTCCGGTTCGGCACGAAGCTCGTGGTGTTTCCGGAGTTCTTCCTCACCGGGGTCCCGGAGGACCGGCTTCTCGAATCCTACCTGCGGAACGCCTCGCCCATCCCCGGCCCCGAGACGGACCGCCTGGCGGAAAAAGCCGCCGAATTCGAGTTTTTCGTGGCGGGCAACACGTTCGAGCTCGACCCCGACTGGCCCGGCCGGGTGTTCAACACCTCCTTCATCATCGACGACGGCGGGAAGGTGATCCTGAAATACCGCAAGCACAACGACGCCTACGCCCCCGTCAACACCCATCCCGGAGACGTGTACACCGAATACGTCGAACGCTACGGAGAAGACGCGCTCTTCCCGGTCGTGGACACCTCCATCGGACGGCTCGCCTGCATGACGTGCTACGACGTGGTCTTCCCCGAGTTGGCCCGCTGCTTCGCGCTGAAGGGCGCCGAGGTGATGATCATGCCGACGGGCGAAGGCTACTCCTTCGTCCGGAAACAGCACCTCATGCGCCGGGCGCGCGCCTTCGAGAACTCGGTCTACGTGGTCGCGGCGAATCACGGGCGCTTCTACGGCGGTCCGCGGCCGACCTTTCAGCAGGGCGGGCGCACCGAGATCATCAACCCGGAGGGCGATGTATTGGAATGTACTGAGGGACCCGGGGAGGCGACGGTCTCGGCCGTGATCGACATCGGCGCCCTTCGGCGGAAACGGTCCAGGGTGGATTTCTTCAATTTCCTGGCTTGTTTCCGGGTGTCGCTCTACGCCCGGGAATACCTGCGCCACGAGGCCTGGCCGCTGGACGCCCAGGCGGAAACACCCATTCAGAGCAACGAGGAGAACTTCGAGCTGGGGCGGCGCGCGCTGGAGACCCTGAGTCTGCCCGGCGTCCGTGGCCCTGCCTGACGCATGTTTCTCCCACCTCTCGCTTGGGCCAACCGGCATGCAGCCGGAGAGACGCCCCCGCGAAATTTAATCCAGCATCGCGACCGCCTCGATCTCGATCAGCCAGTCGGGGTGGACCAGGCGGGGGACCTGGACGTACGTGCTCGGGACCGGCGCGTCGAAGTAATCGCCCCGGACCTTCGAGACTGGCGTGATGTGATTGTCGATGTTGGTGGAGTAGATATTGACCTTCACCACGTTATCGAACGTCGCGCCCACGGACGCGAGACACTTTTTGATGTTCTCGAAGACCTGCCGGGCCTGGGTCTCGATGTCGCCCTTGCCCACTACGTTGCCGTCGGCGTCCACCGCCGTCTGGCCGGCCACGTAAACGGTGTTCCCGTGCCGGGAGACCTGTGAAAATCGGGGGGAGGGGTCCCAAATTCCTTCCGGCTTAATGATTTCCCGCGGCATGGCAATCTCCTGTTCAATGAGACTGAAGTGAATTTTCCCGAGCGGCGTCTTCACCGTCTGGGGTGGATGATGAGAACGTCATTTCCCCGGCTTCCGCGTCGGGTCCGACTTGGAGAAGCGCGGCCTTTCCGCGGGCTTCCCGTCCTTGGCCAGACCGGGCTCGGCGAGACACCGCTTCAGGAACGGCAGGGCCTCGCTCCAGACGAGGGCGCCCGACACGACGTGGCCGCCCGGAACCTCCCGGGAGATGACCTCCCGCCGTTCGCCCATCTCCTTCCTGAGCCGCTCGGCGAACCGGCGCATCTGGCGAACGGACACGGCCCGGTCCTCCTTTCCATGGATCAAAAGGACCGGGCAGGACAACTGGCCCGTGAACGCGGCCGGGGAGCGGCTGCGCAGGGCTTCGGAGGATTTCCCGGCCTCCCGCTCGATCCGCTTTTGCAGCGCCAGGGCCTCTTTGGCCGGTCCGGCCGTCGCCCCGCCGGTCTTCGCGTTCTCCTCGATGACGCCCCGCAGGTCGTACAGGCCGCTCTGGAGGATGACGGCGCGGACTTCGGGGACGCTGCGCGCCAGCAGGGCGGCGGCCGTCGCCCCGCGGGAGGCGCCGAAGATCGCGATCCGCCGGGAATCCACCCAGGGCAGGGCCTGGAAATGGGCCATGGCCGCGCGGAGACGCGACAGCGTGGCCGGGCCGACAAAGTCCCGGTCTCCGGGCGTGCCGCCGAAGCCGGGCATGGAGGGCGCCATCGCCGCGTAACCCTGAGAGGCCAGAAATTCCCCCGTGCCGTCGTAGTAAAACTCCTTTCCCCCCTTCATGCCGGCGGCCTCGGGTGAATCCCCGTGAAGCAGGACGACACCGGGGAACGGTCCCTTCCCGGCGGGACGGAACAGGAAGATCTCCGTCCGCTCCCCGCCGGGCGGCGTCCGCTCCAGAACGGCCCGCTCGACGGTCACGCCCTCTTCCGAGGTGGGCAGCGTCGTGACGGCGCAACCCGCCGCCAAAGCGAACAGCGCCGCCGCCGCCACGCGGGCGGCCCTCCGAACCCAGTTCCGAATTCTCATCCCGGGGCGGGGGGGGGGGGGGGGGGGC
>JASLXW010000344.1 GCA_030740135.1 Nitrospinota bacterium | reverse complement strand
ATGGGGAGGCGAGGCTATTCTGCCTTACTCCCACACCGGGACAATGGGCCTGATCCACATGAACTTCCCCCAGCGGTTCTTTCACCGCATCGGGGCGAGCCGGCTCGATCGGACCATCTGCATCGGCTCGGCTTATGCGGGCTGGTCGGTGACTGTCGGAAAAGTGATCGGCAACGATACAGAGACCATTCCAGAATCGGATTTTATCATCCTCTGGGGCTGCAACGCGGTATCCACCAATATCCACCTCATCCCCATGCTGAAGGAGGCGCGGCGCCGCGGTGCCCACATCCTCTACATCGACCCCTATGTCAATCGGACGGCCCGCTTCGCCGACGAGCATCTGATGATTCGTCCCGGAACGGACGCGGCCCTGGCTCTGGCGTTGATGCATGTCCTCGTTGAGGAAGGATTCGTTGACCAGGATTTCATTGACCGCTACACCCTGGGTTTCGAAGCGTTCAAAGTGCGTCTTGGCGAGTATCCGCCCGAGCGCGCCGCAAAAATTACTGGCATCCCCTCTGGGACCATCCGTGATCTCGCGCGACGGTATGGTAGGGCCCGTGCCCCCTTCATCCGGATAGGCCTTGGCCCATCACGACATACGAATGGCGGGATGGCCGTGAGGACAATGGCCTGCCTTCCCGGCCTTGTGGGGGCCTACCAGAAGCGCGGGGGTGGAGCCTTTGTCTCAAGCGATGACGCCTTTCCATTGGACTGGGGAATCGTGAATAGACCGGATTTGCAGCCGGGGGACTCGGGCGCCTGGATTCCTCACGAGGTGGTCCTGGGTGTCGTCAGCAAGTATTACCCTGATTTTGAGCCGAAGAGGACGAGCACAAGACTCCTGAACATGTGCAGGCTTGGAGAAGCCCTCCTGGAGGTTCAGGACCCGCCGGTGAAAGCGCTTTTCGTCTATTCCTCCAACCCCGCCGCGATCGCCCCCCAGTCGGCGAAGGTGATCGAAGGCCTCAAGCGGGAGGATCTTTTTACGGTGGTCCATGACGTGGTCTTGACCGACACGGTTGATTACGCCGACATTGTCCTGCCTGCACCCACGTTCCTCGAGACGGAGGATCTCTACTTCAGTTACGGCCAGTATTATCTGCAATGGGCGACGCCCGCCATTCAGCCCTTAGGTGAGGCGAAGAGCAATTGGGAGCTTTTCAGTGTCCTGGCCAAAAAAATGGGATTCGAGGAAGCGGTCTTTCAAGAAGGTGCGGAGAAAATCATCGAGGACCTCGTAGACAACGATCTGTGCCGGGAGATGGGGATTGGGAAGAATGAGCTGTCCGACTTTCGGGGTCATCGGGTCGGATTCCCTCGTGATGAGAATCCGTTCAAGGATGGATTCTTCACCCCGTCGGGAAAACTGGAATTCTATTCTGAGACGTTGGCGCAAGGCGGCCTTGATCCCCTACCGGATCACGTACCCCTGGCAGAAGGCAGCGAGACGCCCGCCGTTCTCAAGAAGTATCCTTTACAACTGATCGTCCCGCCCATTCACCACTTTCTCAATTCCTGTTTCGGAGAGGTCGAGGACTGCATCTTCGCCGAACGAAAGCCGTATCTCTTCATCCATCCTGAGGATGCCGTTTCTCGCGGAATTGAAGAGGGGGATCTGGTCAAGGTTTTTAACGATAGGGGGGAGAACTACCGCTTCGCCAAGGTAGGCGAGAGGGCGCTCCCCGGTGTTGCCGTAACCGAAGGAATCTGGTGGACAAAGCTTTCTCCTGGCCGGAAAGGCACAAATCAGCTTACGTCCGAACGGCTGACGGATCTCGGAAGAGCGGCCCCGCTCCACTCGAACCTGGTGGAAGTCGAAAAAGTGGAATCCAATGTTGCCCAAGCACTTCTAGAAGATTATCCGCAGGCCGCGATATAAGCAAACCCATTCAAGCAAAAGGAGTATTTCAGTCTCAAGTTCTTTACGAGAGTGGTCTTTTCGACCATCGGCTTCATCATGGAGTTCGAGCTACATCATCCATCTTTGAAGAATCTTCCAAAAAGAGATGTTTATTCAATGATCATTACTGCCTTGTCCACGATCCGGTGGAACGGGAACCCCTTTTTCCCCCGAATTGTCCGGCTTCTATTATCATTATTAGTCCCGACCTTCGATATCGGATGATAAGGATGAAGGGCGATCCGCCTTGAGGGACAGCGTCTTTACCTGTCGGATACGTCGGAAGAAACCATAGAATAAAATCCCCTCGGGGAAGGCAAAAGAGTCAAGTCTTTTGTTGATAGATTAGAGACTAATTGTATAACTCGGCTTCTTTCCTCATAGGTTTGCTAACCTTCTTGACCGTATCGATCGGCCGCCTGCCCAGGTTGCGACAGCCCTGGGGAGGACGCTTGGTGTTATAGAACCTGAAGTACCGGTCCAGGTCCTTCCGGATCGCCTCCACCGATCCATACAGCCTCTCCCGGAAGGTCTTGCGAATGAAACCTGACCCCAATTCTTTTAGTGGAAGGAGACAACGGGCCATGTCCAAGGACCTGGAACTAATCGAATACTGCAGGGGCATGCTTGAAAGGGGAACGAAACCAGAGAGCCTGGCAGTGAAGGTCTGGCGCAGGGGCGAGATTACCGCCGAGGTGAGGAAGGCGGTCAACGAGGAGGACCTACTCAATCTCGGCGGCGTCTACGGGGACAAGAGCGCCGGTGATCCCGTCGAGCATGACCACTTGAAGCTGGTCTTGTCAGATGCCACGGTCGAGATCACGGTCTTCAATCGGGGGATCACCCTGATCATGTCAGACGACGAACAGGTCCGGCGAATCCACCGGGTCCTGTGCAAGCTGGACAAAGCATGAGTGGGGAAGGCAAAGGGCAAAAGCCTACATCCCGACACTCCGCATTGAGGAAGCTGTCGGATCTCTGTCACCGAAACTCCATGTATTACAAGGAGTTGTGCCGAAAAAATCCGTACAACGCCGAGGAGGACGGTGCCGGTAGCGATAGCCAACAACCCTCAATCAAGAAACCGACGGGCGAGGTCGGACGTGGGGTGGCGGCAGGCGTCGGATTTTCCGAACCACCGATACCGGTTGCGGGCAATCCAAGCGTAGACGATGTCCCTGACCGGCGCGGGGATGAGGAGCAGGCCGTAGAGCAGGTTCCACGGCAGGGTCAGGCGGCGGGCGATCCGAAGCGCCGCCGTCGATCGCGTGAAGCATCGGCCCCCCTCGATCAGGACCAGACTGCTCAGGATGGGACCCGAGAGCCGGCGCCGGCGGATCTGTTCCTCTCCGAATTCCGATTGCAACGACGCGAAACGGAAGCGATCGGCCGGGTTGCGGTCGATGATGAACGTGACGGACGCGTTGCAGAGGTTGCACACCCCATCGAAGAGCACCAGCGCGCCCGATTCCTCCTCATGCGCCATGCGACGTCTTCTCCCGACCCCTTAACAAGGTCCGTTTAACCGGCTTCCCCCCCTGTTCGCGGCCCTTCACCCGCGGGACAGGGCCTGGACCCATCCAAGGAGGGCCGCTCATTTCGCTTCCAGCGGGAGCAATCCGCGCTTCAGCATCCCCCGAAGGAGGATTTCCGCGACGCGCCGGTTTCCCTCTGCATTGAGATGGACCGGATCTTCGGGAAGAAACATCACGGCCTTGTCCGGGAATTTTGAAAACTCGGCCGCCACGTCGATCAGGGGAATGTCTATCTTTTGGGTGAGCTTTTCCATTTCCCGAAAGACGAGGCGGTAAGACTGGACGAACGCCGGAGGCAAGTTCTGCGCGAGAATCGGGATTGTTCCGAACACCCCTTTTACACCGAAGGCCCGCAAGATTCGCACGGTTTCCTCCAGATAGATCCGGTATCGGTCGAGAATGTCCGTCGCGACCGCGGGGGCTTGGGAAGGTTCCGGACTGACGAGTTTTACACGCCTTGGCCCCATCAGGACGACCCATTTTTCATAGGCGACCATATACAGGAGGCTGCTGTTTCGGAGGAAACCATCCATGCGCTGGATCAAGCTGGGGCGATGCCGGGGAAGGCTTTTCAGCGTCATGGTCCTCGCGTCATTGATGCCCGAATAGATGATCACCAAGTCCGGGATCTCGAACTTCTTCTCCATGAGCGTACTTCGGACCCATGTCGCGATCAGCTTGGTGTAGGCGCCGTCTTCGCCGTGATTCTCGACCGTGATGGTTTGTTTGGGAAAACGGGATCGAAGAAGGGTCTGGAGGATTCCGGGGTAACTGAAGGCCCCCGTCGCCAGCCCGGAGCCCTTTGTCGTCGAGCCTCCGAAGGCAAGAATCAGGATCGGTTTCTTGCCGGTTTCTCCGGATCTCTTCAGATAGGCCAGCGCGCCCCGCGCCGGGGCCAGCACCCTGTTGGGAACGCCGTACATGAGGGCCCAGAGGTTCCCGTCCTGGACGTACCAGAGCACCCGGATCCCGGACTCCGCCAGGAAGAAGAAGAGGAAGATGGCGACGAGCGAGAAGACCGTATGCTTCAGCCGGTGTTTCAATCTTCCAGCCTCAATCCCGCGCGATGGCATCCATTTCCCGCTCCCTTCGGGAACCGGGTCCCCAGGGTCCTTCCCGCCGACGATCCTCGGGCCGGCCGATGCCCGGCGCGGCTGATATGCACTCGCTCGAACACGTTATGCGTGCAGGCGTTGTTGTTCCACATGTCCCCCATCAAGTGCCCGTACTCGCCCGTGTTGAGCGACCGCCAGCACTTGAGATCCTCATACCGGT
>JASLXW010000343.1 GCA_030740135.1 Nitrospinota bacterium | reverse complement strand
CTGAAACCGGTCCAGTTTGAGGGTTAGAATTTTCGTACAGCTTTCGGACTGGATTGGCCTAGAAAGGGGGCAGGTCATTGCGCTGATTCTCGCTGTTCGACAATTCTTGACCTTTGGGGATTACGCCCTGGGCGCGGACGCGCTCTCGGCCGCGAGGAAGCTCATCGCCCAATCGCCGGACGTGGAGCGTGATTTCCTTAGGCAGTCGCTGGAGGACGCGGTTCTCCGGCAGGGGTTTGGATGCAAGCCCGAGGTGCTCGAAGCCCTGCAAACGGCGACCGCCGAGCATCGTCGCGTCATCCTGAAACACCGTTCGATCCGGGAGGGGCGCGTCAAGACCTGGACGGTGGATCCCTGCGCCCTCCTGTTTCGTCGAAGGGCCTTTTGTCTGGACGGTTACGCCCTGGAAGCGCGGGAATACCGGATGTTCCGCGCCGGGCGGATCGAAGAGGTGAAGATCCTGCCGATTCGCATCCCCGTCCGCGAAGACTACTCGCTCTCCGGCTGCCACGCCGGCGCCTTCAGCGTTTTCCCGGGCGAGAAATCCTCGCGGGTTCGCGTGAAGTTCGACCCATCCATCGCGCCTTTCATCCGCGAATCCCTGTGGCATCCATCCCAATCGCTCACCGGCCAGCCGGCCGGGGGTTTGATCCTGGAGGTTGACGTCGCCGAGCCGAGGGAAGTGGGGTGGTGGGTCTTGCAATGGGGCGCGGGCGCGGAAATCCTGTCTCCCAGGGCCCTGCGCGGCGAAATCGCCCGGGAGGCCGCGCGCCTTCACCACCGTTACGCGGAGGGCGACGCGGCGCCGGAGCGACCCTCGCTGGCCGCGGAGGGAAAAAGACCCTATCGGCGAAAGAAAGATTCCGGCGGCGCGGCCGGGGCCGTTTAAGACGGATCGTCCTGGAAGCCCGATTGGATGAGGGTGCGGATCTCGTCGTCGTTCAATTCACGGAGTTGGGCGAAAGACACAAAGAGCGAATCCGCCGGGTCCGCCGCCGCCGGGCAGGTGAGGTGGAATCCCGTCTTCGCGAAGTGATAACGGATGTCCTGATCGATGCCGGCTGCGTCATCGGCCAAAACCCGGCTCAGACGCTCCGCGGCCTCCTTGCTCTCGCGTCCGGGAACACGAGGGTCCAACATCATCGACGCTCTCCCCGGCAAAAAGAATAAATCCTCATGACGTCCCCAGTGTGGAGATCGCTTCGAAGGGTGTCAACCGGGGGCGGCGGCGGTTCAAGGTCCGGCGCCGTATTTCCCGGATTCCGCCGATGAGCGCACCCCGCCCGGCGGTCATCGTTCGCCCCTTCGCGCCGCAACCGACGGATGACTGACCCAAAGACAAAGAACGAAACGCGGCCTCTCGTTGACAGCCGATGGGCCCTTTGCTAGCCTCGGACCCAAGCAATGACAGTGGGAGCGCCGACCATTCTTTACGGACACGAAAGAGCGGGATGCGCCGTGAATCCGCCTCTTTCCCCAAAGCAGCGGATGGGAGAGGGGGGGAAAGCTCCCTTTGCGGCATGGACTGAGCGGCCCCTGAGGGCGCCGTCCGGATTCTCCAGGAACGAGAGACCTCACATGGAAATCGACCCCAGCGATCATACGGGCCGCCAAAACTACCAGCTTTTGAGCGGAATGGTGGTCCCCCGGCCCATCGCCTTCGTGACCTCCCTCAGCGCGGACGGCCTGCTGAACGCGGCCCCCTACGCCTATTTCAATGCCATTGCCAACAAACCCCCGCTGGTGATGTTCTCTCCCACCTATCAGGGTGCGGAGAGGCCGGGCTACTCCGGAGAGAAGGTGAAGAAGGACACGGTGCGCAACATCGAGGAAACGGGCGAGTTCGTGGTCAACATCGCCACCGAGGATATCGCCGAGGCGATCAACCTCTGCGCCGAATCGTATGGCCCCGAAATCAACGAGCTGGAAGAAGCCGGGTTGACGACCCTCCCCAGCCGCGTGGTGAAGCCTCCCCGCGTCGCCGAAAGCTCGGGCGCTTTGGAGTGCCGACTCGAACGGTTCATCGAGCTGGGCAGCCATCGGCTGGTTATCGGACAAGTGGTCATGTTCCACCTCCGGGATGACCTCTATGTGGACGGGACGGTCGATGTCGAACGGCTCCGTCCCATCGCCCGCCTCTCGAAGAACAACTACACCCGGTGCGGGGACATCTTCGAGATGCTCCGGCCCAAGTGACGCCTTCGGACAGGGTCGCCGGAAAAGGAAGGGTTCCCGCCGCAAAAGAGGCCGCCGGTGACGACGACCGGCGGCCCCTGACTCACCCCGACCATACGTCCACCCCCGGCCTCACCGAACCGCGATGGCCTCGATCTCGATCAGGAACTCCTCCCGGTAAAGGCTGGAGATAAAAAGCAGCGTGCTGATGGGATGGTCGCCGTCCGGGAACCACTGGGAGAACAGCTCCTCCCGCAGGGCGGTGATCTTCTCGCGGTCCTCGCGCCGGGTCATGAAGACGTTGAGCTTCGCGACGTTGCCCCAGCCCATCCCCGCGTCTTTCAAAACCTCGCCCAACAAGTCGAAAACGCAGCGCGCCTGGGCCTCGAAGTCGCCCACGCCGACGGTTCCTCCGTCCTTGTCGATGGGCACTTGCCCCGCCAGGAAGAGGATCTCGCTGCCGGTGGTCTTGATGGCGTGAGAGTAAGGGGCGACGGGAGCGCCGATGGAAGCGGGGTTGAGCGCGGTTCGTGTCATGAAATCCTCCTTTTATCGGATAGAAATTCCCGGGGGACAGTCCCCGCCTTCGCGACGTTGGGAACCCCCTCGAAAACGTTCATATTGGCGAGAGAGAACGGCGGCGATGACGCCGTTCTCTCTCGCAAGTAGAGGTTCCGTGCGGCAACAATTATCATCAGTAACATCATCCCCCACCGCGAGGAGGCCGGGCCTTGGCCCGGCCGCAGAAAGTTTTTCAGGGGGTTCCCAACCCCTGGGAGGGGTCCAGGGGACGGTTTTTCAAAAAAGTCCCCCTGGGAATCATTCTTGACCTTATCCCAACACCGGCTCGGGCGCCGGCGTCCACCACTTCTTGATCCCCAGGTCTTCCGCGATCGTGTTCGCCGCGTTGTATCCGGCGGCGCCGTTGATCGAGCCCCCCACGTGGTTGCCCGACCCCGCCATATAGAAACCCTCGACCGGGGTTCGGTAGTGGGAGAGCTCCGGCGTGGGGCGGTTATAGCCGACCTGGTCCAGCGTATACGCGCCGACGTGATGGCTGCCGTGGATCATGTTGATGCAGCTCCGCTCGGTGTCGCGCGGGGTGAAGAGGTAAGTTCCCAGGACGTTCTTCTCGTCCAGGTTGGGGGCGTAGGCCCTCCAGACTTCCAGGAGGCGGTTCGTGTACTCCTCCCGCTTCGCGTCCCAGGCGTCCGGTCCGCCGTCGTTGAGGTCATAAGGGACGAACGGCCACCAGAACGCCGCGTGTTTTCCGGGCGGCGCGTAGGAAGGATCGTGGAGCGAGTTTCACGCCCCGTTGCCCATCGGGAAGGGCGGGAACGCCCCATGGATCGTCGCCTCGAAATTCTCTTTCAACCGGGCTTCGTCGGCCACGCCGATGAACATGTTGAAGGCCCGGTTCAGGTCCGGCTCGAATTCGGCGGCGGTGTACCGCGGGGCCTCGTTCAGCGCCACGTGAATCGTGCAGATGGCGTGCGGGGAAGGCTTGAAGTTGCGGACTTTTTCGAAAATTTCCGGGCCGAACCCGTCTTCGCTCACCATGCGCAGCGTCTGGGGCGGGTCCACCGTGCTGACGACCACCCGTTTCGCCTCGAGGGTCCGGCCGTCTTCGAGGCGTACGCCCGTGGCTTTGCCGTTTTTGCGGGTGACCTCCGAGACGTGGGCGTCCTGGAGGATCTCCCCCCCGTAAGACCGGAAGCACTCCTCGAGGGCCTCGGCGAAGCGGATGGCCCCCCCTTTGACGAGAGAGAAACAGTCCATCCGGCTGAAGACGCAGGGAAAGAACGCACCCGTCCCGGGGTCGTCCTCGAGTGAGAGGATGTGGAACCAAAGCTTGAAGAGCGTCCGGACGTTCGCCTCCTCGAAGTTCCTCTCGACCGCCTCGTACATGGTCATCGCGTTGTAGGCCTTCACCTCCTCCCCCAGGCCGCCGTTGAGGCGCGCCGCCATCTCCTCCGGGGGCAGGGGCCGGTTGAACATCGTCGCCGTGATGAACTCCCGCATCCCCAGCGTGAATTTGGCGTGGATCTCCCGATAGCTGTCGGCGTCCTTCTTCGAGAACCGGGCGATGGAAGCGGCCGTCTTCTCGGGGTCCCGGTGGATGCAGATGCCGGTCCCGTCTGGGAAGGCGATGCCGTGCTGGACTTCGGGGAAGATCATCTCGAACCCGTAGCGCGTCAGATCCAAGTCGCGGTAGTAGGGCGCCAGCTCGACCCCCATGAAAAAATTCGCGTGATGGTTATGTCTGAAACCGGGGACGGTGGACTCCTCGGTCAGCAATCCGCCGCCGCCGCGGCTGTTCCGCTCGACGACCAGGATCTTCATGCCGGCGCGGGCCAGGTAGCTTCCGCAGATGAGGCCGTTATGCCCGCTGCCGATAATGATTCCGTCGTACGACGCCATGGCATGTCCCCCCTTTGCCGCCTGCCGCCGGTTGCGAGTCTTGACTGCGTGATTCTACCGGGTTGTGAGGCCTTTGAAAATAAGGTGTATGGGTTCAAGACATATGAGACACGGGGGCCGTTTT
>JASLXW010000342.1 GCA_030740135.1 Nitrospinota bacterium | reverse complement strand
GCGAAGGGCGCCCTCCTCGGCCTCCTCCGGGTTTGTCGCCCCCATGAGACGGCGCCAGGCCGCAATGGCGTCCTCTTTCTCCAGGATCATCGCCGCGCACGGCCCCGAGGACATGAACTCGGTCAGGCCGGCGAAAAAGGGCCGGTCCCGGTGAACGGCGTAAAATCCCTCGGCCTCGGCCCGGGTCAAGCGCAGCAGGCGCAGGGCGCGGATTCGGAAGCCGGCCCCTTCGATCCGGTCGATGATCCGGCCGGTCAGTTTGCGGCCCACGGCATCGGGTTTGATGATGGCGAGCGTGTTTTCCATGAAACTCGGCTCCCTGCAAATTGGTTTCAGGCATCGGACAAAACACAAGGGAAACCCGGTGCGGATTTCCCTTGCGGCGGGGTTCGAACGGACCTTCGCGACGCGGAGACTACGGGGACACCGTCCAGGAATCGCCGTCGTTCAGGAGCGCTTCGAGGTCGCCTTCCCCCTTGGACTGAATGGCCTGCCGGACCTGGTCGTTCACGAGGGTGTCGTAGCAGGGCCTTTCCACGGCGCGGAGGACGCCCAGGCCGACCGGGAGGCCGTGGTTATGCATCTGGCCGATTATGAAGGCCAGGGTGGGGTCGGCGCCGTGCGGATCGTGCACGAGCAATCCGTCGGTGTCTCCGTTCACCGGGACGGACTCGAGTTTCAGCCCGTTCAACCGGAGGCCCATCGGGTTGTCTTTCGGCCCGTAGACGGCCGGCTGTCCGATGTCAAGACGAATGCAGTCGGTCTCTTTGGTGTCCTTCTCGGTCAGGTTGAAAAAGACGCCGTCGTTGAAGACGGGGCAGTTTTGGAGGATCTCGACGAAAGCCGTTCCCTTGTGGGCGGCGGCCTGCCGGATGACCTCTCTCATGTGCTTCACGTCCCGGTCCACCGTCCGGGCAACGAACGTGGCTTCCGCGCCGAGCGCGACGGAGACGGGGTTGAGCGGCGTGTCCACCGAGCCCATCGGCGTGGATTTGGTTTTTTTGCCGAACTCCGAGGTGGGAGAGTACTGCCCCTTGGTCAGGCCATAAATCCGGTTGTTGAACAGGAGGATCTTCAGATCGACGTTGCGCCGGAGAATGTGGAGGAGGTGGTTGCCCCCGATGGACAGGGCGTCCCCGTCCCCGCTCACCACCCAGACGGAAAGGTCCGGGTTGGCCGTCTTGAGGCCCGTGGCGAACGCCGGCGCCCGGCCGTGGATGGAGTGGAAGCCGTAGGTGTCCATGTAGTAGGGGAACCGGGCCGCGCAGCCGATTCCCGAGACGAAGGCGACGTTCTCCCGGGGAATCCCGAGGTTCGGGAAAACGGCCTGCACTTGCGCCAGGATCGCGTAGTCGCCGCAGCCCGGACACCACTTGACGATCTGGTCCGAGGTGAAGTCCTTCTTGGTGAGTTTCGCCGTTTCCGTGCTCATGATGCAAGCACCTCCTCAATCTTGCTCACGAGATCAGAGATCTTGAAGGGTTGCCCCTGGATCTTGTTGAAGCCGACGGCATTCACCGGGTACTCGGCCCGGATGACCTGTAAGAGCTGCCCCATGTTCATCTCTGGGATGAGCACCCGGTCGAAGCTCGAGATGACCTTGCCGAGGTTTTCCGGGAACGGGTTGAGATGCCGCAAGTGAACGTAGGACACCGGGGCCCCCTTCGCCTGGAGGACGCTGATGGCGGTGGTGATGGCCCCGTATGTGCTTCCCCAACCGATGACGAGCAGCTTGCCTGTCTCCTCGCCCACGACTTCCGCCGGGGCAATGTCCTTGGCGATGCCCGCGATTTTCGCCGCGCGGGTCCGGACCATGTTCTCGTGGTTGGCCGGGTCGTAGCTGACGTCGCCCGTTTCGTCCTCCTTCTCGATCCCGCCGATCCGGTGCTCCAGGCCCGGCGTTCCGGGTTTCGCCCAGGGCCGCGCGAGGGTCTCCGGGTCCCGGAGATAGGGCAGGAATCCTTCAGGCTCGGTGCGGAACTCGACGTCCAGCTTCGGCAGGCTCTCCACCGCGGGGATGCTCCAGGGCTCGGACCCGTTGGCCAGATAGCCGTCGGTGAGCAGGACCACCGGCGTCATGTATTTGAGGGCGATCCGGGAGGCCTCGATCGCCGCGAAGAAACAATCGCCCGGGGTGGTGGCGGCCACGACGGGGATGGGCGAATCGCTGTTCCGGCCGTAAAGGGCCTGGAGGAGGTCGGCCTGCTCGGTCTTGGTGGGAAGCCCCGTGCTGGGGCCGCCGCGCTGGACGTCCAGGACGACCAAGGGGAGCTCGGTCATCACCGCCAGGTTCATGGCCTCGGACTTGAGGGCCAGGCCCGGGCCGCTGGTTCCCGTCACGCCCAGCGCGCCCGAGAACGAGGCGCCGATGGCGGCGGAAACGGCCGCGATCTCATCCTCGGCCTGGATGGTGATGACGTCAAAGTTCTTGTAGCGGGAGAGCTCGTGAAGCACGTCGCTGGCCGGGGTGATGGGGTAGCTTCCATACACCAGGCGGAGCCCCGACAGCTTGGCCGCCGCGGCGAACCCCTTGGCCACCGATTCGTTGCCCGTGATGTTGCGGTACGTTCCGGGCGAAAGGTGGGCTTCCTTGACGAGATAGGAGGTTTGGAAGATTTCCGTGTTCTCGCCGAAATGGAATCCGGCGTGCAGCGCCCGGAGGTTGGCCTCGACGATTTCCTCCCGGTTTTTGAATTTCTCTTTGATCCACTCGATGGTGTTGTCCATGGGGCGCTGATACATCCAGAACATCATGCCGAGGGCGAAAAGATTCTTGCTGCGGTCCATGACGCTGGGTTGGAGTCCCATGTCCTTCAGCGCGGCCTGGGTCATTTTGGCGATGTCGACCTGGAAGACGCGGTATCCGTCCAGGGAGCCGTCGGTCAGGGGATCGGACGTGTAGTCCGCCTTGCCGTAGGCCTTGGCGTTGAACGCGGAGGTGTTGATGATGACCATGCCCCCGCGCTTGAGGTCGCCCAGGTTGGCCCGGAGGGCCGCCGGATTCATGGCCACCAGGACATCGGGGCTGTCTCCGGGGGTGTGGATGTCGTGGCTGCTGAAATTGATCTGAAATCCGCTCACCCCCGCCAGCGTGCCCGCGGGCGCCCGGATCTCCGCCGGAAAGTCCGGCAAGGTGCTGAGGTCGTTGCCGGCGATCGCCGTCGCGTTCGTGAACCGCGTCCCGGTCAGCTGCATCCCGTCTCCCGAGTCTCCGGCGAAACGGATGGCCACCGTCTCCAGCGTCTCTACGCCCTTCCGGGGCGCGGCGCCCTCGTTCCCTCCGTGGCCCGATTCGGGTGAATTGCTCATCTCTTAGACTTCCCCCGTAGGATCCGGCAGAAGAAGAGAAACCATCCCCTCCCCGGCGCCGACCTCCGCGGTGAGGCGCAAACCCCCTCCGCTCGGGTTCTGGCAGGTGAATCTTCACGATATCACATGCCCGGAAAACGTTCAAACTCCGACATCGACAAACGGCTCCCGGCCGTTTTCTCTCAAGGGCTTATCGGCGCACGCGCGGCTTCCCTGAAGCGCGCAATCGCCGCCGGCCGCTTCGTCCATTCAATATACGCGCGCGCACGGATGATTCAACCCGTCAGCGTCAATTCAGCAGGTCCGCCATGCGGCTTCCCATCTCGGCCGGGCTCTCGCAGACCGATACGTTCGCCGCCTCGAGGGCGGCCATCTTGTCGGCGGCCGTCCCTTTGCCCCCGGAGATGATGGCCCCCGCGTGGCCCATCCGCCGGCCCGGCGGCGCCGTCCGGCCCGCGATGAATCCGACGGCGGGCTTGTTGAACTTGCCGGAGCGAATAAACGCCGCCGCCTCCTCCTCGGCGCTCCCGCCGATCTCTCCGATCAGGATGACGGCCTCGGTCTCCGGGTCATTCTGGAACAGGGCCAGGGCGTCCACGAACGTCGTCCCGATGACGGGGTCCCCGCCGATCCCGATGCAGGTCGATTGCCCGATGCCCAGGGCGGTCAACTGCCACACCGCCTCGTAGGTGAGGGTCCCGCTGCGCGAGACGACGCCCACCTTGCCGGGCGTGTGAATGTGCCCCGGCATGATCCCCATCTTGCAGCCGCCGGGAGAGATGACGCCCGGACAGTTGGGCCCCACGAGCCGCGTCGGCCGGCCGGTGAGGAAATCCCGCACCCGGAGCATGTCCAGGGCGGGGATGCCCTCGGTGACGCACACGCAAAGGGGCAACCCGGCGTCGGCGGATTCCATGATGGCATCCGCGGCGCCCGCGGGCGGCACGAAGACCAGCGAGGCGTTCGCCCCGGTCTCCGCCATGGCGTCCGCGACGGTGTCGAAGAGCGGGATGGACTCGGCCTCCTCGCCCCCCTTGCCGGGCGTGACGCCGGCGACGACCTGGGTTTCGATCCCGTTCTCTTTTCCGTACTCCAGGCAGCGGGCCGCGTGGAACCGGCCGTGCCGGCCCATCCCCTGAACGACGATCCGCGTGTCCCCCCCCACGAGAACACTCATCAATTGCTCTCCTGTCGCCAAGCAGCCGGTGTGAAAGGAAAGTCGCGGGGGGCGCTTTTTGAAAGGCGCCCCCCCGCGCCCTGGTGGGGCGGGCTTCCAGCCCGCCTTCGGATGGCGGCCAAGGTGGCCGCCCTACCATTTGCGATGGCGTGCGGCCCTCAAAGGGCCGCAGCATCCGGCCAAAAATCAAGGCATCGACAGGCCACATAAGAACGTTCCTGCCGACCGCACACCCAACCCCATAAGGCCCGGCGCGCCTCGCCGGGCCGCA